>DATCXA010000356.1:0-3712 GCA_036566085.1 Propionibacteriaceae bacterium | reverse complement strand
GATGCGTTCGTCTACATGGCTGCTCTGGAACCGGGTGGCGGCCCAGACAATACGACACTGGTGATGGCGCAACAGCTTTTCACCACTGCGTTCGCCAAGGGACAGTTCGGCTATGCCTGCGCGATGGGTGTCGTACTGGCCGTCATCACACTGGCGTACGCGGGTCTGGTGTTCGCCGTGAATCGGATTTTCGGTGGCAAGAGTGAGGTCGGCGAATGACCCAGATTTCTGACACCGTCGGCGGCGTCCCCACCGCACCACCGGGGGAGCGAGTGCCATTCGAGCCAGCTGAGGCCGGCGAAGCTCCGGGGACGGCAGGCGACAAGGCGGTCACTGGTTTCTCTCATGCGGTCTTGATCATCTGGTCGGTGCTGGTGATCTTGCCGTTGATCTGGGTCCTGATGTCCTCGTTCAAGACCAGCTCGGAAATCTTCGCCTCACCGTTTTCGCTGCCGGCGCACTGGAGCTTCGTCAACTACGTCAATGCCTGGACGACGGCTGGCATCGGAAGCTTCTTCCTCAACTCCGTGATCGTTGTCGTCGGCGCCCTGATTCTCACAATGTTGTTCGGCTCGATGTCGGCCTACGTGCTCGCTCGCTTCACCTTTCCTGGCAGCCGATTGCTGTACTACCTGATGCTCGCCGGGCTCACGTTCCCGATCTTCTTGGCGATCGTGCCGTTGTTCTTTGTGCTGCGAGGGATCGGTCTGCTCAACACACTGCCCGGCCTGATCTTGACCTACGCGGCGTTCGCGTTCCCGTTCACTGTGTTTTTTCTCTATGCCTTTTTCCGGTCCCAGTCGAAGTCGATTGCCGAGGCGGCCGCGGTGGACGGGGCGGGGGAGTGGCGGACCTTCTTCCAGATCATGCTGCCGATGGCGAGGCCTGGCTTGGCTACCGTCGCGATCTTGAACTTTGTGGGCCTGTGGAACCAGTTCCTACTTCCCATCGCCCTTAACACCAACCCTGACAACTACGTGCTTACTCAGGCGATGGCGTCCTTCGCGTCCCAGGCGGGTTACTCGGTCGACTTCGGGGCACTCTTTGCCGCCGTGGTGATCACCGTCGTACCCGTGCTGATCATCTATTTGATCTTCCAGCGGCAGCTGCAGGGGTCGGTGTCGCAAGGCACCAACAAGTAGCACTCAGCTGAATGCCTGCGCGGCTGCGGCGACTATCTCGTCGTGCGGCACATCACGCACGTGCTGAGCGATGTTCCAGCGATGTCCAAACGGGTCTTCAAGCTGGCCATGCCGATCACCCCAGAACATGTCGGCCAGCGGTTGACGAATCGCTGCGCCTGCCGTCACCGCCTGCGCAAACACGGCCTCGGCGTCAGCGACGTCGAGCGCCAACACCACGGGCGTGCCGCCAATCGAGGGTGGGGCGAGGACCCCCATCTCGGGGAACTCATCAGCGATGTGCAGCAGGTCGCCGTCAATCCGCAACTGAACCGACATCAACCGTCCGTCAGGAACGGGAATCCGGCTCACCTCTTCGGCACCGAAGGCGTTCCGGTAAAAAGTCACAGCGTCCTCGGCGCCCCGAACGACAATATGGGGAGTGATCGACATAAGTCGAGCCTAGCGACGGGTCAGGTCCTTCAGAGATCACATCGGCGCGGATCGGGCCCCGATGCGTAGCTTGGCACGTTTGTCGGGCAGTTCTACGAAGGTCTGCCCGGGTGCGATCTTGAGCGGACTTCCGTCCTTGAGGGTGAATTCGAACGGCTCTTGCACCTTCCCCTTGCGCCAGGTGCCGGTCACGTAACGGCCGCGATTGAAGTAGTAGAACTTGCCTCGGGCCTTGATGATGTCGTGCAACGGCTCGTCGTGGCCGCTACCGCGGAAGATCTTGCCGTAATGCTGCTTGGCCTTGATCACGAGCACATTGTCGATCGACACGCGACGGCCATCGGCCAGTACATGTGGACCCCATGGCATGCTGCGCAGATAGCGCTTCGTCTTCTTGTCGTAGTCGTAGCGCATGAAGTAGCTGTCGCCCTTGTAGGGGATCTTGATCGAGCGGCCGCGTTTGCCTTGCCTGGCGCTGACCTCTTCGCGGGTCGAGGCAAAGGGAAAGTAGGGCTGCGGGGGGCCTGAACGGAAGCGCTTGGTCTGCTGGGCGAGCGTCAGCGGATGGCAGACGACCGCCTTGTCGTAGTACTTCTGACCGTTGAGCGTGTATACCCGCGATGCGTCAATGCTGTACGAGCCGGTGCGGAGGGTGTTCATGTATGACAGCAGGCCTTCGAGGTGGGCACGATAGTGCTTGACGTATTTGACCACCCAGGGTGAGGCGCCGGTATTGCCGATCAGTGCGTGAATCGGACCGATTAGCGGGATGTCCACTGGCCGAATGGAGCGCACTGGCGCGACGCTCTCTGCCATGCGGGAGTGGAACACCGGAACAAGCCGAGTGCCGCTGTAGCCCGACACGTCCCGGTAGCCCTCGAGTTCAACAAAGACAATGTCAGCCTTGTCGATGCCGGTCTGAGGATGCTCGCGGCGATTGTCGGGCACCTTGACCGCAACCGCGGCGCGGCGCGCCTTGCGCTCGTTCTTCAGCAGCTTGCCGGTCAGCGGCCAGCGCGGCCGCGAGTCAATCGAGGGTGCCGGCCCTGAGGTGGGTATCGGGCTGGGACTGGGCGGTGGTGTCGGAGGGACGTTCGGCTGGGCAGCGGGCCTCGAACAGGCAGCGAGCCCAGCACCGACGATGCCCAACAGGACCGCGCGGCGGCTGATCTGCGCCATGTGAAGGTCCTCCGTCCGCCGCTACGGGGGTGCTGTGGGGGAAGGCAGGTTCATCGTAGGGGCTAGCGGGATGAACCGCTGGTGAATTCGGAGCGACAGCGGAACCGATCTTCGCGCGAGCCGCACGGGCTCTGATAACAGATCCGAGGCCCACGGCGGCGTCTCGGCGGTCGAGGTCAGAGGCGTCGCAAGCTAGGGCGAGCACCTGAAACCCTAAACACAGAAATGACATAATGTTGCTTATCGGACAACGGAGTGGGCGCGAGGAGAGCCAGCCGTCCGGACTCCCATGCAACTCAGCGCCCGTAGTGGTAACGGCAGGCAGCGATCCTGACCTCATCTTCAGCGATCTTGTAGACGAGCCGATGTTCGACGGTGATCCGTCGAGACCAGTAACCCGCGAAGTCATGCTTGAGCGGCTCCGGCTTGCCAATGCCTTCATTGCCGTTGCGGAGTACGTCCTGGATCATCTGATTGATGCGTTTGAGAATCCTTCGGTCCTGCGCCTGCCACCACAAGTAGTCATCCCAAGCGTTCGGGTCCCAGACGAGCTTCACCGCTCAGTCGGCGTCAATCAAATCGTGATGCTCGCCTTGCCCTGCTTCCAAGCGCTCCATCGCATCCAGAAGTCGGCGCGCGTTAGCCGGCGACCGCATGAGGTAAGCCGTTTCGCGGAGCGATTCGAAGTCCTCGAGTGACACGATGACCACAGGCTCATGGCCAGCGCGCGTGATGACAACCTCTTCGCGGTCGCTGACAACGCCATCGAGAACCTCGGCGTACCTGGCCCGCGACTCGGTGTAGCTCATCGTCTTCATTCCAGCCTCCTCCTGTACAGAAAATTGTACGGCGGTAGTTGGCACTGGGCAAGGCGGCGAATCCGCGAGAGTCTCGGTCAGGTGCCGATGTAGGCCGCAAGGTGCTTGCCGGTGAGGGTAGAGCGGGCAGCGACGAGATCG
>DATCXA010000353.1:0-4143 GCA_036566085.1 Propionibacteriaceae bacterium | reverse complement strand
GACACGTGTCAGAAGCTCCGACCCAGCGATGACCGACACCAGTGACGTGGCTTTGATGGTGTTGATCACCGAGCTCCCCGTCGGGGGAATGATGATCCGCATGGCTTGCGGCAGAATGATCAGGAGGAACGCCTTGTACTGAGGTATCGCCAACGCCTTGGCTGCATCCCGTTGCCCCGCTGGGACGGAGAGTATGCCGCTTCGAATGATCTCTGCCATGTAGGCGGACTCATGGAGGGACAACGCCACGATCGACGCAACGAATGCGGTCATGACCGTATTGGTCGAGACACTGACGAGGAAGTCGCCGGTGAACGGGATCGCCACGCCCAGGCGATCGAACAGCAGTGCCAGGTTGCCGCAGAAGATGATCAGGACGAGAAGTGGGACCGACCGGAAGAACCAGACGTAGCCCCAGCTGAATGCCGACCACACCGGGCCACCCGAAAGCCGCAGAACGGCGAGAACCGTGCCGACGATGACCGCAACGATCATCGCGAGGAACGCCATCACCAACGTGTTGACGACGCCACCCAGGATGACGTCCTTGGCGAAGTAGGCGCGCACCGTGGCGTAGTCGATGTTCGGATTCTTCGCGAGGCTCCACGCGAACCACGCCATCGCCAACACCAGCAGGAGTCCCGAGATGTACCAGCCGGGGTGTCGAAGAGGGAGGATGTCGGATGCTTCCTGGCGATCCTCCGCCAACGGGTTCACCGCTGCCATGCCCGTCCCCTCGGTCCGCGTCGAAGACTTCATGAAGCCACCTGGCCACGTCGGAATCGGTGCATGAACTCCTGCGTCCGTTGTTCGCGGGGTTGCAGGAGGACCTCGGCCGGTGGGCCCTGTTCCACGATCTGACCGTCCGCCATGAAGACCACGTGCTCGCCGGCCTCCAGAGCGAACTGCGTCTCATGGGTGACGACGGCCATCGTCATCCCGCTGGATGCCAAGTCGCGCATGACGAGAAGAACCTCCCCGACGAGCTCCGGGTCGAGCGCCGACGTCGGCTCGTCGAAAAGCATCAACCGCGGGCGCATGCACAACGCGCGAGCGATTGCGACGCGTTGCTGCTGGCCACCGGAGAGGTGGGCCGGGTAGGCATCGCCCTTGTCCGACAGTCCGACTCGTGCGAGCTGGCGGGCTGCCTCTTCCATCGCAACGCTCTTCGAGACACCGAGGGCCTGCACCTGGGGCATGGCGAGGTTACCCGTCACGGACAGGTGCGGAAACAGGTTGAACTGCTGGAAGACCATCCCCATGCCGAGGCGTTGCTTCTGGATCACCCGCTCGGGCAGACGCCTCGGCCCCTCCTGAGTGCGACGAACACCCATCAGCTGCCCGTCGAACCAGATATCCCCGCTGTCCGCGTACTCGAGAACGTTCAGGCATCGCAGCAGCGTGCTCTTGCCAGAGCCGGACGGACCCATGATGCTGACGACCTTGCCTTCCTCCAGGGTGAAATCTATCCCCTTGAGAACCGGTATGCCGCCATAGGATTTGACCAGCTGTCGCGTTGTCAACAAGGCCATGTCAGTCGCTTTCTGCTGATGTCAGGAAGACTGGCGAGGCTGGAGAGGCGCAACCCGTCATCCGGCCAGTTTTGCCGATTCGATCTGCATTCCAGCCAGGTCGAACTCTTCGAAAACGTTCCCGTACGAGCCGTCGGCGATCATGCTGTTCACCGCTTCGGCAACTGCCTTCGCCAGGTCCGTGTTGTTCTTCGCGAACTGGATCCCGATCGGGGTCTTCGCGATGTCGGGCACCTCGACGGCACTGAACGTCGCGCCGTTCTCCGACTGCTTCGCGTAGTACAAGTTGTTGGCATGGCCACCCAGGAACGCATCGGCATTCTCCGAGCGCACGGCCAGACGTCCCTCCGGTGGCCCCTTGTACGTCAGAACGTCCACCTTCGGGCGGCCCGACGCCTCACAGTCCTTTGACGCCGACTCGACGTACTCCTGGAAGATCGACCCCTGCGGAACGCCGATGCGGAGTCCGCAGAACGAAGCCAGGTCACTGATCTTCTTCGGGTTCCCCTTCGGCACGAGTACTCCGTAGGCCAGATTCGCGAACTCCACGAAGGCAGCCGCCTTGAGCCTGTCAGGGGTGATGCTGGTGGTCTCCCACACCAGGTCGATCTTGTCGGCCTCCAGGGCAGCGACCTGCCCCGGGAACGGAATGGCCTGGAAGTCCGCCTTGAGGCCGAGTCGCTCTGCCGCAAGGAGTGCCAGCTCGTGCGAGATGCCTTCCTTGGTCTGGCCGTCATCGGTGAGCATCGTCATCGGCGCGGTCTGGTACGAAGCACCGATTCTCAGAACGCCGGCGTCCTTGATCTGCTGGGGCAGCAGAGCGATGGCCGCTGGCGACGTGACCGATGTGTCCTTCTTCGGAGTCGATGCCTCACCATCGTCACCAGTCCCACACGCCGCCGACCCTAGGAGCACTGTGACGAGGGCAAGCGCGACCGGCAGTTTTCTCAGAGCCATGGTGTCTTCTCCAGATTGTCCGCGGACTCATTGGCCGGCGGAGCAAGGGGTCTCGGGTGGGGCCGGCACCGATGCGCCGCGCAGGCGACGACGTGTTGCAGTCCGGATGGCGGCGTGTTGGCTGTAGTGAACTATACGCACGGCTCAGGTGAGGTGTCTAGCATTATTTCGTGAGGGACGACACCCAGCCCCGCCCACCCCACGGGATCATCCGGGGATGGGCGGGCCGGGCCGCCGTGCTGGATCCGCCCTCGGTGCGAGGGTTCAGTACTGCCCGTTGAGCAGCGAGCCCGCACCTGGGACGCGGGTGGACAGCCCCAGCTGCCCGAGCATCTGGTGCACCGTGCAGACGGCAGCAGACACCACTGGCTTGCCGATGGCGTCCTCCACCACCTGGATGGCCTCCAGGGAGGGCATCTGGACGCAGGCGGACAGCACGACGGCGTCCGCCTGGCTGTGATCGAGGTCCTTGACGATCTCGACGAGGGCCAGCGGGTCACGCGCGCCCACCTCGAGGTTGTCCGCGATCTCCAGAGCGAGGTAGTCGGTGACCTGGATGCCCTCGTTCTCGATGTAGTCCACCACGGACTTCGTCAGCGGCAGCATGTACGGCGCGATCAGCGCCACCCTGGCCGCGCCGAGCACCTTCAGCCCGTCCACCAGGGCCCCGGCGCTCGTGATCACCGGGGCGGTCGAGCCGACCGCCCGCGCCTGGGCCTCCAGCCGTTCCTGAGCCACCCGGTGGTAACCGAGCTCTCGGCTCATGATCGCGACCAGGCACGCGTACCCCATCGCGTCCACGCGGGCGTCGGCCAGCTCGACGGCGCACCGCAGGGAGTCGTCGTCCATCGACTCGAGCTGTTCCTTCGTGACCTGCGTCATCCGCATCCGGCTCGAGTGGAAGGTGAACCGCTCCGGCTCGACCTCCTCGCGCGCACGGAACATCGCCGGGATCTCGGTCTCCATCGTGATGTTGGAGCTCGGAACGATCTGGCCGATCCGGAACCTGCGGGGAGCGCTGCCGCTGACCGACGTCATCGGGCGTCGACCACCGGGTTGGACAGCCTCCCGATGCCCTCGATGTCCAGCTCGACGACATCGCCCGGCTGGAGGTAGTGCGGCGGGTTGTGTGCCGCGCCCACGCCGGAGGGGGAACCCGTCGCAATCACGTCACCCGGCTCCAGCGTCATGCCGGACGTGATGTCCGCGATCAGCGTGCGGATCGGGAACAGCATGTGCCGCGTGTTCGAGCTCTGCTTGGTCACGCCGTTCACCCGCAGCGACAGATCCAGCGCCTGTGGGTCGGCGATCTCGTCCGGGGTGACGACCCACGGACCGAAGGGCGCGTAGGAGTCCTGTCCCTTGGAGAAGAACCACTGCCCACCGCGGCGCTGGTCCCGCGCGCTGATGTCGTTCGTGATGGAGTAGCCGGCGACGTAGTCCATCGCCTCGTCCTCGCCGACCCGGAACGCGCGCTTGCCGATCACGACGGCGAGCTCGACCTCCCAGTCCAGCTGGCTGGTCAGGTCACCGTTGTGCAGGATCGACTCACCCGGGCCCACGACGGCAGTCGCCGGCTTCGAGAAGAGCACCGGCCGGGTCGGCAGCTCCTTGTCGGTGTCCAGCGTGCGGCTCGACTCCTCCACGTGCTCGA
>DATCXA010000301.1:0-3354 GCA_036566085.1 Propionibacteriaceae bacterium | reverse complement strand
TCCGGATATGCGGCGATGAGCTCAAGGCGGCCGCCAGCTGGGAGAGCGATCCGCTCTCCCACTCGACCGTCCAGGATTGGCGCTGACGCGTCCGGCATACTGCGCAGCTCGACCACCCGACTGCCGTCGGGAAGCCGGTTTGCGATGTGCACAATGACCGCAGAGCCGTTGCGATCGCCATTCAGCTGTCCCGGCACCGTAGCCGAGGTGTTCACCAGCAGCACGTCTCCAGCCCTGAGGTGATCAGCGAGACGACCGAAAACTGTGTGCTGAATCCCGGTCGAGGTTGCGATCATGAGCCGGACGCCATCGCGCCGCAGCCCGCGGACCTCAGGCGGCTCGGTCGCCGTACGGTCGACAGGAGAGGAGAAGTGCGTGAAGGGCCTGACGGCCAGCATGGTGCTCATTCCGATCGCGTCTTCTCCGCAAGCGTCACGGCAAGGTCAGCGGCGCGATACCGACCGCTCTGCAGGCCAGAACCGATCAGCGCTACGACAATGGGCGCCACGGTCTCTGGCTCGGGCCGATCACTGATGTCTTCGCCGGGGAACGCCGCCTGGTGCATGGCGGTCCGCATGTCGCCCGGGTCGAGGCTGTACCAGGTGAAGTCGGGCTCCTCGGCCGCCCAGGTCAGCGTCTGATGATCTAATGCCGCCTTGCTGGACCCGTAGCCACCCCAGGTTTCATAGTGCTCTACGCCAGCGTCGGAGGAGACATTGATGATCACGGCCTGCGGTTCCAAGTAAGGCAACGCGGCGCGTATCAGCTGCTGAGGTGCGACGACGTTGGTACGTAGCAATAGCTCGTACGCGGTGGGCTCGAGATCACGAAGCTTCGGCAGCGGTGATCCCCCAAGATCACTCGCATTATTGATCACGAGATTCAGCTGCCCGGCCGCGGCTGCGGCAGCTACCAACTGCTCACGATGGCTCGGGTCGCCAACATCACCCGAAATGGCCTGGACCGATGCGAGTTCCGACAGGGCCTGCGCCGTACTCGCCAGCGGCTCGGCATGCCGAGCGTCAATGGTGAGATCCCAGCCGCGACGAGCCAGCTCGAAGGCGACAGCGCGGCCAAGCCCGAAAGAGGCACCCGTGATCAATGCGTGAGGCATAGACCCATTCTTCAACTTAAAGTCAACTTGAGTTCAAGCGGCCCAACTCTGATAACCGGGCCGTCGCAACCTACGTGCACGTAGGTTTCATGCGGTCTGCATGGTTTGCAACCTATGCAGACCGTCACAAACCTGTGCGAAGCTACGTGGTCCGCGCGCTAGCGCACTCGGCAGCGCGAGATACCCAGGCGAAGGGGCAACCGCCAGACGGGAAGCGGATCGCCTCAGCTCGGTGCCCGCGTTTGCCGTCTCAAGCCGGCTAGCGGGTGTCCCCGGGCTGGTTCGGAGTCACGTTAGACGCCCAAGGCGGACAACGCGCGGAGGAAGCCCTCTGAGGACGCAGTTGGGTTACAGCGCGCGGCGGCCGCGGGACTCCGGCAATCCGGGGTCGGTGTCGTCGGGTTCGTGGAGATAGGTGAAATCGCCGAAGTCATCATCGGCATGACGGCGCGACCAGCGACGCTTGCCTTGACTTTCCGGCGCGACCGGTTCGGTGGCGTTTGAGGCGGCAGGCTGCGGCTTGCGGGTCGCTGGGGTCAGCTCAACGGGGGCCGGCTGGGGAGATGGCAGCGTCTTCGCCTGAGGTCGTACCGGTTCCTTCGGTGGCGACGGTTCTGGGATCGCCGCCGGACGAGGGGTACGGGCCACCTCATCAGTCCGAGCCATGCCAGTGGTACGAATCGGACGCTGCCTAGTTCCGCTAGCGCGTACCACGGCCACACCGATCGCGGTCGTCAGCGGCACAGCCAATACCAGGCCGATCGAGGCCACCAGGATGCCCAAGACTTCGGCGGCAAACCGCTCCGTCATCAACACGTCGAGCACCGGCCGATTATTGATCTTGATCAATAAGAAGACGCCGAGCGAGGTACCGGCGATCGCAAAGGCGATCGTGTAGACGGTGGAGGCAATGTGATCACGACCAATCCGCATGGCACGAGAGAACAGATGCTTGCGGCTCGCACCCTGATCGGCCAGCTCCCAAACTGCCGATGCCTGAGTAATCGTCACGTCGTTGAGCACGCCCAGACCGGCGACGATGATCCCGCAGATCACTACTGAGGTAAGCCGGAGATCCGGCGCCGTCGCAGCCAAGACGTAGTCGTCCTCGGAGGTGACGCCTGTTACGTGCGCCCACTTGGTCGCGAGATAGCCGAGCAATGCGATCAAGATCAACCCGAAGAGGGTTCCCACCAGCGCGGTGGTCGTTCGAGCGCTGAAACCATGCGCGGCATATAACGCCACGAACATGATCGCGGCGGAGCCGATCAGCCCAACCATGATCGGATTGGTTCCGGAAATGAGCGCCGGGAACATGAACGCGACCATGATGAAGCCGGCAAAGCCAAGTCCGATGAGGGCCGCAAAGCCCCGCCAGCGGGCGACCACCACGACCACGATGGCGAAGAGCAATCCCACAACCAGCAGCGGGACGCGCCGCTCGAAGTCTGAGAACTGATATTGGGCCGGCTGGTCGGCCGACGGCGGGATCCGCACCAGCTTGATGACCTGACCGGCTTTGATGCCTGAGGAGTAGATCGCGGCGGTGACCGGCACCGAGACGGTCTTGCCCTTCTCGTCACCCTGGAGCAACTGAGATGTCACGTCCGCGCATCGGGCGTTGGTCACTCCAGGCGTCGACCCCGACAAGCCCTCACATGAGATCTCTCTGACTTCGGTGACTCGAGCGGTCGGATAGCTGACTCCTGGAACGCTGTAGCCCGCAACGTCGGCATTCACGTGGCGCGAGATATCGCCCGGCCAGAAGACGACCAGCCCCACCAGCGTCCAAATCGCCAGCGGAATCAGCACCACGATCAAGATGCGCAGGGCGCGTTGGTGGCGACGCAATTCGTCGGGATTCACCAAAGGTTGCTGGCCAGTATCTGAAAGACGTTCTCTGCTGAAGTGCGAGTGAGCCACGTTGCCGCCTAGTCTTAGTCCCCGTGAGT
Organism: Propionibacteriaceae bacterium; assembly: GCA_036566085.1. Lineage (GTDB taxonomy): Bacteria > Actinomycetota > Actinomycetes > Propionibacteriales > Propionibacteriaceae > Microlunatus. The sequence continues at coordinate 288 of DATCXA010000301.1, read as the reverse complement.
CCGCTACCTGGGGCGAGTCGCGACGGCATCCGGCCGCATCGCGCAGTGGCTCGCCAGGCATCCAGGAGCGAACTGAGCACACAATCTAACTCACGTCATCCTCGGCGTATCCGGCCAGACCCCTCCAGTTCCATTGGCCGAGCGCGCCAACGTCGCAGTGCGATGGGGCTGATAGCTGCGATCATCGGCCTCGGCCTGGTCGGGCTCTGTCTGCGGACGGTGCCGACGGTCCTGATGGAGACCAAGCTCGTCGGCGGGATTGCCGGGCCGCTGACTGGCATCCCCGCC
>DATCXA010000300.1:0-4872 GCA_036566085.1 Propionibacteriaceae bacterium | reverse complement strand
AGGGTTGCCGCACCGATACCCGCCTGGCGGACGCACGCTCTCATGGCTCCCGTTGTTCGTGAAGTACCCGGAGAGGTAGAAAGCGGCAAAGCCGTCAACGTGGTAGTACGTGTTGTCTCCAACACCACTACGGCAGTAGTTGGGCTCAGTGGCCGGATTTGGAATCGGGTTCTTGATTTCCTTGGCCATACAGTCGAATACCGGAACATAGATGATAGTTCCCACCATGGCGTCGAGTTGGCCATTGGTACAGACTGCGTCCGCACCTGCCTTGGTCTTAACCCAATTATCGTCGTCAAGTTCGGCGGTACATCCCCCAAGGCTGTTCAGCCAAGCGAAGCCGCCCGGCGCGGTGCCACCAGGGGAGGAAGTCTCACAGGACGTCGGATTGCCCTTCGAATACACGGCACGCTCCGCTGCCGGCCAGTCCGGGATCGTGTTGTTCGGGTCGGAGTCGTAGCCGGGCTTGGGGCCTTTGGGGCTTGGCTCGATCCTGAAGGTCGCTGGCTGTGCATCCGGAGGCTGTGTGATGTCATAGCCGGTCTGCGCCACCCAATCGCATTGGGACATTGTCAGAGCGATGATGTTCTGTGTGGCTGGGGCGGCAGGCCCCCAAGCTGCCCGCGAGCAGGCGACCTGCGTGGTCGCTGCACTATCCGGTCCGAACGCCGGCAGCAGCTCGCCGCTTCCATCGTTGAGGGTCCGCGAATAAGTCTCGACGTACGGCAGTACATCTCCGTCGCCCTGCAACCAATCCGGCATTGGGGGGCACTTTGCCAGGTCACTGAGAGACTCTGTTTCCGACGCAGAGTCACACTCGATGAAACCAGCAACGTTTCGTGCACAAACCCCGAGCGGATAGTAGCTCGTGTCAAAAGCGCTTTCAGCATCGAGCCACGAATTGTCACCGAGAAGCGGCTCAACACCCGGAAGCAGCGATGGGTCACACTCGTCTATCGGCCCCGCGCCACAATCCTGCGCTAGAGCCAGCGCTGTGGCATCTGCGGCGTTTTGCAATTGACGACGTTCCAAGGTCATGCCGCCGACGTCGACGCTGAGCGCGAGGATGGCTAGGAGGACCGCACCCACAACCACGGCCGTCAGCACGGCAACCGCTCCCCGCTCCGTGGAGCGCCTCTCGATTCGCATCACAGACACCTCATTGTCGATTTCGCGCCGATGTCCCCCAGGGAAGACGGCCCGCTGCCGACCATCTCCATCGCGGGCCCCAAGATGAGCCAGTCGAAGTCGTATACGACCTCAACCGTCAGATTGTTGTTGCCGTCACAGGCTGTCGGCGGTGTGACGGTGAGGCGTGCGGGGTCCAAACCCCATGCGGCTGCTTCAGCTCGGGTGGTGACGTCGTCCGGGTTGTAAGTGGCACTCCCCGGATCCAGCACTACAGCTGCACGGGCTCCCTCACGCGCCACGTTCGTCGTGATCGCCGAGTAGAACATCAACCGCCCCAGGTCGATGATGCCCGCGATGATCAGAAACAGAAGCGGCAGCACGAGCGCGAACTCGACTGCTGACGCTCCACGTTCGGCGCTGGTGCGCCTCATGTACCCTCCGCCCCTTGGCCCGCATCAAAACCCGGGCCTACGATCTCAGACGCGCGTCGCCGTGTCGGCAAAGAACGTGCTGAGGTTGGTGCCGAGAGTCGACACCGCAGTGATGATAACGAGCGCGATCAGCATCGCCATCAGGGCGTACTCCACGCTCGTAGCGCCCCGGTCGCTGCGGCCAATTAGACGACGCATGCGTGTCCTCATTTCTGATCGTGCCAACGGCATGATGCGCGAGCCTGCGACGGGGACACCGCCGCAGGCTCGCGTGGTGCATCAGACGCTGTCGGCGACGTCGTCGAACAGCGTGCTGAGGTTCTCACCGAGCGCGGCGACGGCAACGATGATGATCACGGCGATGAGAGCGACCATGAGGCCGTACTCGACCGCCGTCGCCCCCTTCTCGTTACGCAGGGTCTGCAGCTTGGCAGCGAGCTTGGTCATGTGCGTTCCTCCCAAGAGTGTGGGTTCAAGGATCGCGCCGATCGCGATCCCAGCGTGAAGGCTAGATGCTTCGAGGGCCGCCGTCTCGCGTTTGCCGAAACTGTCCACCTTCTGGCAAATCAGGCCACGTGTCGGTCACAGCCGGACCGCCGATGGCTGCCGTCGATCTCACGATCTTCGTCCGAACGTCGATTTTTCGTGACAGGATCCCCCGGTGACCCAGGAGCCAGACGGGCTCGCGGTTGGGCGGCTCGCCTTCCAGGACGACCGACCGGCCCTGCCCGCGCAGCCAACAGCGGAGCGAAGTGGCCCTTCCGATGCGTCCTGGGCACCATCGGTCGCGGTGGTCACCGCACTATGTCTTGCTCTTCTCGCGCACACCGTGACGATCGGCGCGGACACCATGTGGCTCGTCGGCCTCGGAGGCGCCGTTGTCTCGGAGGGCACCGTCCCACGCGGGGTTCCCTTCATGGCCGCGGACACGGCCGATTGGGCCAATGTCGCGGTCGTCGGGCAGGTGCTGATGTTCCTCATCGACCGGCTCGGCCCGGCTGGCCTTCTTGTGACGCAGCTCGTCGCAGTCGCCTTGACCCTGGTTGGCTTGGCGCATTCAGCGCGTCGCCTCGGTGCGTCGGGTTTCGGTACTGCGGTTGCCTTGCTTGCCTTCGTGCTCGGACAGCTGCCCGCCCTCGGCGTCGTTCGTGCGCAGGTTTGGTCGATCCCCTTGTTCGTCCTGATGGTCGCGTTGCTCCGACAGGAGTCGCAGCGTCCCAGCCGGCGCATCTGGCTGGTTGTCCCTCTCATCATCGTCTGGGGCAACCTGCATGGTGCCGTTTTGGTGGGTGTGGCGGTGATCGGGGCGTACCTGCTCTTGGATCGGATTCGACGGGAGCCACTCACTTCGATCTGCGTCGGGACGCTCATGGTCGGCGCTCTTTGGATCACGCCAGCCGGCTTGCGTTCACACCTGTACTACATCGGTGTTCTCGGGAACGAGGCGGCGAGACGTGGTGAAGGTCTATGGGCGCCCATCGACCTCGGGTCCGCCTTCGGATGGCTGATGCTGATCTCCTCAGTCGCACTTTTCTTCGGTGCGCTCCGCCACAGAATCCCACTTTGGGAGTACGCAGTCGTAGCAGGCCTGCTGGTGATGACGTTTCAAGCGGCCCGCAATGGGATCTGGCTAGCCATGTGGCTCGTTCCACGGGCTGCTGTGGGCCTCGGAGCCCTAGGAACGGGGCGCGAAAGAAACGCCTTGCAAGATCGCTCTCGCCTGGTGCCGGTGGCTGCAGGACTCGCTGTCGTCGCGGTGGTCACGATCGGCGTACAAAAGCGGTCGATGGTCGTTTCGTCGGACCGTCAAACGGCGCGGCAGATCGCCTCAATCATCGGCCCCGATCGGCCAGCACTTGCGACTTCACCGCTGTCTGAGCTGCTCGCGGTCCAAGGCGTCACCATTTGGGCCGGGAACCCCATCGATGCGCTTCCACGGCCACGACAGGCAGCCTTCCTGGACTTCCTGGCCATGAGTTATCAGTCGTCGATGCAGGCCCAGGACCCGCCGGAAGTAGTTGTTGTGCGTAAGGGGGATCCCGCGCCTCCAGCCCACACGGTGATCGGTTCCGTGGGCAACTACATCGTCTATGACACCAGCCGTGAGCGCGTCGCTGACAGCGCCGCAGCGCTAGGGCATTGAGGATGAGTCGGCACATCGGGCAACGTGTGCCTGCCCTCGACGGTGTACGCGGCTACGCCGCCTTGGCCGTGGCAGCGATGCACTTGAGCGTTAGTTTCGGCTTGCTTCCGTACTCCCCTCTTGGAAACACAGGAGTCACGGTCTTCTTTGTTCTTTCGGGTTACCTGATCAGCAGGATGTGGCAGGGGCGCGATCGGAGCACTGGCTCGTATAGTCGGTTTGTCCGGCGCCGCTTCGTGCGCCTGGGTCCCGTTGTCGTGGCCCTAGCGCTGATTGGTGGACCGTTGCTCGTTGTGTTCGGTGGAGCATCGGCTCCTGCCATAACTCGGGACGCTGGGCTTGCGCTGCTCCAGTTGACAGCCTTCGCATCCGCTGTCGGCTCCAGACCATACCCTTATCTTGAGCCCACCTGGAGTCTGACCGTCGAATGGACGTTCTATCTCGTCTTCCCGCTCGTCTTAGTTCTCATCCACCGGAGCGGGATGGGAAATCATGTACCCAGAGTCTTGGTCGGGATTGGCGTTACGTTATACCTCGTCGGTCTTCCAATGTCATTTGCGGCGTTCTATTTCCTTCCGGTCGCGAACCTCGGAGTGATGTTCGCTGGAGCGGCCTTGGGCGCATGGCACTCGGAGCGCGCCGAGCCACTGACTTGCGATCGCGCACGTACGGTCATGGCCATGGTGACGCTTGGCATCCTCGCGCTACTACCCGGCTACACGATCAGCTGGTCATGGAAGCTCGCCGTGATGCCAGCAGCCACTCTCGCGGCGCTCGCGCTGATTCATGGGGTGGCGGCCCGTGACAGGGCTACCGCCGTCCTGGGAACACGCTTCTTGAGCAGTGTCGGCCGCGGCGCATACAGCCTCTATCTGTGGCACATGCCTGTCATGTGGCTGGTGTGGTTCAACACTCAAGGAGCGAACAAGTGGCTCCAAGCCGCGATCGCCTGCCTTGGCATCGCCGGCGTGAGCACGCTGAGTTACCGAGTGCTGGAGCGACCGGTCCTATCAACTGGCCACGCTCGCTCACCCTCGCTATGGAGCCGGTTCGAGGGAAGCAGCGGACGAGCTTCTACGTCGAATGCGCGACTTTAGCTCGAGCGCTGGACGTTCCACGTACCGTCGAGAGAGCTCGGCGGACACAATGGCGACGCCCATCCCCGCC
>DATCXA010000563.1:0-2401 GCA_036566085.1 Propionibacteriaceae bacterium | reverse complement strand
CTGCGGCCCTGCTCGGTGACAACCTCGGAGTTCACTTCTACACGGCCCTCGCCGATCAAGGCTTCACACGCCCGGCGAGAGCCTATGCCGGCTTGGGCAAGCACCTTCTGGAGGCGTACACCATCTGCCGCCTCGCTCACTGAGGCAGCTCTTGGGCAGGATCTGGCGCTGCCTCGACGGGATCCGAATCGAGATGTGCTGAGCTTGCCGCCGCATTTGCCAGCTGGCCGAGCTCTGCTTCCAGCTCATCAACTTCGGGCAGCTGGGGAGCCAGCGGAGGCAAGTCGTCGAGAGTCTTCAAACCCATGCGCTCCAGAAAGTAGGTCGTCGTGGCGAAGAGCACAGCGCCGGACTCCTGATCATGGCCAACCTCCTCGATGAGGCCGCGGGAGAGCAGCGTTCTCATCACGCCGTCGACATTGACGCCTCGGACGGCCGATACGCGGGCCCTCGAGATTGGTTGGGTGTAGGCGACGACGGCAAGCGTTTCCAAGGCAGCCTGGGACAGCTTCGAGGTTTGGCCCTCCAGCACGTAGCGGGTAATCAGCTCTGCATACTCGTCACGGGTGTAGTACCGCCAGCCGCCGCCGACCTGTCGGAGCTCGAAACCGCGACCGGTCTCGTCATAGAAGGCGACCAGCTCCGCGAGGGCCTCGGCAACGACCGCCTCAGGCACCTCGACGGCCTGTGCCAGCTCGAACTCGGTCACCGGCTCGGCAGCGAGCAATAGCAGCGCTTCCAGCGCACCCGCAACACTCGCTGGCTTGTCAGACTCCAGCTGACCTAGGGCCGCATTGAATTCTGACAATTCGGGGTTTGGCTCGCTCATTCATCCATCTCGCGTGTCTGTGTGGTTTCGTCGAATTCGTCCGAGATCAGCCAGTCTCCCTCATTGCCGCCAGTCCACCGGACAGTGAGCTCACCCAGCGGCGTCAACTGCTCGAACGCCACAGCGCCGTCACGGAACAGCTCCAGCAGCGCAAGAAACCGCGCCACGGTGGTCAGCATGGTGGGCGAGTCGCTGCTCAGTGCTCGAAATGTCATAGCGCGCTGTTGTCGTAGCCGGTCCACGATCACCCCTGCCTGCTCACGAACGCTAACGGCGGGTGCATGCATATGGGCCAGCGACAACACGCTCGCCTGCTTTGGTGCCAGGGCCTTTGCCGCCAGCGCCGCCAAACGGGCCGGGCTGATCGAGATGGTTACCTCGGGTAGCAGCCGGGCAAAGCGCGGCTCTATCCCGACTTCGCGAGGAAATCGGCGCCCCTCCGCCTCGAGAGTTGCGGCGAAATACTTGGCCACACGCTGGAACGCGCGATACTGCAGGAGCCGCGCGAAGAGCAGGTCCCGCGCCTCCAATAAGGCCAGATCCTCCGGATCCTCTACCTCTCCGGACGGAATGAGTCGGGCAGCCTTGAGGTCCAAAAGCGTCGCAGCAACCACCACGAACTGGCTCGTTTGATCCAGATCCCAGGCAGTGCCGGCCGCCTTGATGTGGGCAATGAATTCGTCCGTGACTTGCGACAACGAGACCTCGGTGATGTCCAGCTTGTGCCGGGAGATCAGCTGGAGCAGCAGGTCAAACGGCCCATCGAAGTTCTCTAGATGCACCCGAAAACCGCCACCCCCTGACCGATCTGCCGAGCCCGGCATGCGGCCATGGTCGGGGAACTCTGTGTTCTGCTCCGCTCCCCGCGACACGGTCAGAGTCACGACGCCGACAGCCTGCGGACCAGCTCGGAGTCATCGGCGTTCGCCTCAAGATCAACAAGCACCGCAGCTATCGCCTCGCGTACGATCCGACCGCGATCGACCGCCATACCATGTCGAGCGCGCAGCGTCAGCCGGGCCTGTTCCAGCGCGAGTAGCTCCTCAGCACTGACGTAGACCGTGATCTTTTCCTCATGGCGAACACGGCCAGAGCCGCGTCGGGCGATCTGCTCCGCTGCGGCTAAGCCTGCGCTCATGCCACCCGGCATCGTGCGAGCACCTCGCGAGCCAGAGTGCGGTGCGCCTCAGCTCCGCTTGATGTGGGGGCGTACGTGGTGATCGGCTCTCCCGCCACGGTCGTCTCGGGGAACTTCACGGTGCGGCGGATGACGGTGTGGAAGACCTGATCACCAAACGCCTGAACGACTCTTTCGAGCACCTCACGACTGTGCAGGGTGCGTGGGTCATACATGGTTCCCAAGATCCCTAAGATTTCTAGCCGTTGGTTCAGCCGATCCTGCACTTTGGCAATGGTGTCGGTCAGCAACGCTATGCCACGTAGTGCGAAGAACTCGCACTCCAGCGGCATGATCACCCGGTCGGCAGCAGTCAATGCGTTGATCGTCAGCAGGCCCAGCGAAGGGGCGCAGTCGATCAAGATCACGTCGTAGCGGCTCCGCACTGCCTCGAG
>DATCXA010000562.1:0-11630 GCA_036566085.1 Propionibacteriaceae bacterium | reverse complement strand
CCGCATGATCGCAATTGGCTAGCCGCCATCACGCAGTTCCCGGGCACTCTATTCTTCAACATCAGTACTGCGGCCGCTCTCGTGCACAACGCGACCGTCAAGCAGGAGGATCGGCGCATCTGGCGACCTGATTTCTTCGGGTCCACCCTGTTCCTGGTGGCGAGCGTCTTCGCCATCCTCGCCATTGGGCGCTTTTTTAGCTTTCGACCACGTTCCTTGCCTTGGTGGATTGCCTGGCTGAACATGATCGGATCGATCTTGTTCATGGCCTCGGCGCTCGCGAGCTACATCCTTCCCACCACAGGCAATTTCATCAACAGTCAGGTATCGATCGCCGGCACGCTGCTCGGCGCACTCTGCTTCCTGATCGGAGCGATCCTGGTGTTCCCCGCCTGGAAGCGTGCTGTTCGGGAAGCATCCCCATTAAGCCGTGAAGACCCACGCCAGCACACCACCCCTTGATCAGCTAGCCGAGCCCGCCAACCGAAGGAGAAATCAATGACCGTACCGCCCGACATCATCCCTGAGGCAGTGCTTTTCGGGAATCGCTTCGCTACCCAGGAGGTGCCGAGTCGAGAGTTCCCAGAGATGGGCATGACTCCTGTAGAGGCCATGCGGCTAGTTGCGGAAGATCTCATCCTCGAGGGCGATCCGGCGCGCAATCTGGCCACGTTCGTGACCACATGGATGGAACCAGAGGCGCAAAGGATTATCGCGGAGAACCTGCACCGTAACTTCATCGACCACGCCGAATATCCGCGCACTGCCGAAATCGAGCAGCGCTGCATCCGGATGCTTGCCGATCTCTTCCATGCGCCAGGCGAAACGACTGGCGCACGGACTCAAGGCTCGTCTGAGGCGATCATGCTCGGCGGTCTGTCTTTGAAGTGGAACTGGCGGAAGCGCCGTGAGGCAGCGGGAGAGTCCACTGCAAACCCGAACGTCGTATTCGGCGGCGACGTGCATGTGGTGTGGGAGAAGTTTTGTCGATATTTCGACGTCGAGCCACGGATTGTGCCTCTCGGGCGGGGGAAGTACACCATCGGCCCAGATGATGTCAGGCCCCACCTCGACGAAAACACCATTGGTGTCGCCGCGGTTCTGGGAACGACGTTTACTGGGCACAAGGACGACATAGTCGGGATCAACGACCTATTGGTCCAAATCAAGTCCGAGCGCAGCCTCGATATCCCCTTGCACGTGGACGGCGCGAGCGGTGGATTCGTCTGGCCCTTCCTCTTCCCGCATTCAGAATGGGACTTTCGCCTTGAGCAGGTGCGTTCGATCAATGTCTCGGGACATAAGTTCGGACTGGTCTACCCCGGCATTGGCTGGCTGATCTTTCGGGAGAGATCCGACCTCAATCCAGACCTCGTGTTCGAAGAGAACTATCTCGGCAAGACCGACTCCACATTCACGCTGAACTTCTCAACTGGCTCTTCGATGGTTCTGGCGCAGTACTACAACTTCGTCCGCTACGGCCGCGCCGGCTACACCTACATCATGAGACACATGCAGCAGAACGCGAGAGTGCTTGCCGAAAAACTGCAAGCCATGGGCCGGTTTGACTTGATTGGCCTCGACGAGGAGCAGCTGCCTCTAGTTGCCTTCCGGCTTTCGGGGGACAATGAGTACGACGAGTTCGACATCGCCTGGCAGCTATCGGCCGAGCGAGGCTGGATGGTGCCGGCGTACACACTCCCACCCAACGCCCAAGACATCACGATCATGCGTGCACTGGTCAAGGAGACCTTGAGTCGCGAGCACGTCGACACGCTCGCCCGAGACATCGAGGAGGCCTGCACAACTCTGGAGAAGAAGGGACGCGCCCACGAGTCGGAACGCCGCAAGATCATGACTGGGCCCGGTCATTGAGCCCTGAGCCTGTCGACGGGCCCATGACTGAGCCGATCTGTGAAGTGATCATTACCGCTGACGACGAGGACTGGCTGATCAATTTCACCAGATCACTTGTCGAGGACCGGCTTGCTGCCTGTGGCCAGCACGTGGTGCCGATCAGATCCATCTACCGCTGGGGCGGGAGCGTCCAGGACGATCGGGAGATACGAGTGGCGCTGCACACGCGCGCCAGTCTGGTGCCGGCAATCATCGACCGCACTCGCCGGGAGCATCCTTACGAGGTGGCCTGTGTCCTTGCCCTCCCGGTCGTGGCAGGCAGTCCCGACTACGTCGCGTGGGTTGTTCAGGAGACGACCGGCGTCTAGTTGCTCGCGGTGATGATCAGGCGTAACCGATACTCCTGATGCTTGCCAGGACGTGCTCAGTCGAGAATGCTTTCCCCATGGCGAATAGGAAGAACAACAAGCCGCAAGCGCGGGTCGGGGCGCCGACCTCAAGGATCCGATCGACCCCCATCGGGGACTATGGGTTTTTGAGCGATGGCGAGGTGTCCGCGCTAGTAGCGCCCAACGGTGCTGTGGAGTGGATGTGCGTTCCCCGCTTTGACTCTCCAAGTGTGTTCGGACGGATCCTTGGTCGGAATGCCGGTGTGTTTCGCGTCGCGCCGGTCGATGTTGCCGTGCCTGCGGATGTCCGTTATCTGCCAGGCACGATGATCTTGGAGACGAGCTGGGGAACTCCGACCGGATGGATCATTGTCCGCGACGCCCTCTTGATCGGCCCATGGCACCATCCGACGGACCGTTCCAAGACCTACCGTCGAACTCCCAATGACTACGAGGCGGAGCACATCTTCCTGCGCACCATTCGCTGTGCCTCTGGTGAAGTGCAGACCATGGTGGACTGTGAGCCGGTGCTGAACTACGGGCGCGCCCACGTCGACTGGGAATACACCGGGGGCGGCTACTACCAAGGTGTTTGTTCGGCGGAGGGCGTCGATCTCAAACTGACCTTGACCAGCGACTTGCGGCTGGGTTTCGAGGGCGGCCAAGCCAACGCCCGGACACTGCTTAAGGAAGGCGATGTCCGCTATATCGCGCTTTCCTGGGGCGGTGCTGTGCCACCAGAGGACTTCGCCGACGCTTACAAGCGCCAGGTATGGACCGCGCATCACTGGCAGCACTGGCTGGCCCGCGGGCAGTTCCCTGATCATCCCTGGCGCGGTTACCTGCAGCGCAGCGCCCTGACTCTCAAGGGGCTGACCTACGCCCCGACCGGGGCGATCGCAGCCGCCGGTACTACCTCACTTCCAGAGACTCCTGGAGGAAGCCGCAACTACGACTATCGCTTCACCTGGATCCGGGACGCTACGTTCGCCCTCTGGGGTCTGTACACATTGGGTTTCGACTGGGAGGCCGTGGACTTCTTTGCCTTCATCGCCGATCTGGTGGAGGGCGAGGACGACATCCAGATCATGTACGGCATCGGCGGCGAGAAGGAGCTCACTGAAAAGGAACTCGACTGGCTGCCGGGATACGCCAACTCGCGTCCGGTCAGGATCGGGAACGCCGCGTACGCGCAGAAGCAGCACGACGTCTGGGGTGCTCTCCTCGACTCGGTCTATCTGCACTTCAAGGCAGCCAACCGACTGGACAACCGCATCTGGGAGATCTTGGACAAGCAGGTCAACGAGGCGTTGAAGTACTGGCGCGAGCCTGACGCGGGGATCTGGGAAGTACGTGGTCAACTACAGCACTTCACCTCCTCCAAGATCATGTGCTGGGTCGCCGTCGACCGCGGCTCCAAGATCGCGCGAATGACGGGGGAGGACGGCAAGGCCGCGGAATGGGAGCTTGCGGCACAAGAGATCAAGGACGACATCTTGACAAACGGCGTCGACGACCGAGGCGTGCTGACCCAGTACTACGGCACAAAGGCCCTCGACGCGTCCTTGCTGCTGGCCCCGCTGGTGCGGTTCCTGCCGGCGGACCACCCTGTCATCAGGGCCACTGTGCTCGCGATTGCCGATGAACTCGCAGTGCACGAGCTCGTGCTGCGCTACAAAGTCGAGGAAACCGATGATGGGTTCGCCGGCGAGGAGGGCAGCTTTACGATCTGTTCGTTCTGGCTGGTCTCGGCACTATGCGAGATCGGTGAGTACGAGCGAGCCCGCAAGCTCTGTGCCAAGCTGCTTTCCTTTGCGGGCACTCTTGAGCTCTACGGCGAGGAGATCGACCCGCACACCAGCCAGCAACTTGGCAACTTCCCGCAGGCCTTCACCCACCTGGCGCTCATCAATGCCGTCATCCACGTGATCAAGCTCGAGGGTCGGCAGTTCGAGCACGAACCCGGCACATGGGCGGGCTCGATCGAGGAGGGACAGTAAGGATGGGCCGTTGACGGCGGCGCCTTGGGTTCCCGAGCACGCCGACATTGAAGGCCTCAGGCGTGCAGCCGTTGACTGCAAGGGTTGCGAGCTGTGGGAGCACGCAACCCAAGTGGTCTTCTCGGCCGGCAATCCGCGAGCACCTCTGGCTTTGGTTGGCGAGCAACCCGGCGACGTCGAAGATCGAAAAGGCATTCCTTTTGTTGGACCGGCTGGACGGCTGCTTCAGGATGCGCTGGATGACGCTGGGGTGCCGAAGGAGGACGTGTACGTCACCAATGCGGTCAAGCACTTTCGGTTCACAGAGCGGGGCAAGCGGCGAATTCATGCCACACCTCAAGTCATTCACATCCGTGCCTGCTTGCCGTGGTTGGAAGCCGAGGTGAAGCTGGTTGATCCAGCGTTGATAGTCTGTCTCGGCGCCACCGCCGCCAGAGCGCTCCTAGGCAGTTCCTTTCGGGTCACGAAGCAACGCGGTGAGGTATTGGAACTGGCTACTCCGGTGGGTGTCCGTCCAGTGCTGGCGACGGTTCATCCCTCAGCCGTACTCCGGGCAACCGGCGATGATCGAGACGAGGCGTTTGCTGGATTAGTCGCAGATCTGCGCACGGCACGAGATGCCGTCATCCCGCAGGGGCGCTAATGCCGGCGAGTCGTCCGGTGCTGCTCGCGCGACCGACGCTGGCAGTGCGGTGCCGGACACGGTGATCGAACGATTCCGCTGATGGCGTCGTCTAGTTGGTTGGGCGCGCGTACGCCGAGTTTTGCCTGCCCAGACCACCGACCCTGAGGAGCGTGCATGTTCGACAAGATCGGAAACCTTCCACTCCATCCGCTGGTGGTCCACACCGTTGTCATCGGCGTCCCGCTGGCCGTTCTCTTGGCGTTCCTCTTCGCATTCCCCAAGACCCGGGAATGGGCGCGTTGGCCGTTGGCGATCGTCGTCGTCGGAGCCACCCTAGTGACCTTTGTTGCCAGACAGAGTGGTCTGGCGTTCGAGGCGGCGTTGGGGATCAAGCCCGGTAACCCGGTAGGCGATTTGATCTTGAAGCACTCCCTGCTTGCCAACCAGCTGTTCTACATCATGATCGTTTTTGCCGTCATCGGTTTGCTCAATGTGTTCCTGGTACGAAGGAGTACCGCTGACAGCGCCGATGCCAGTAAGCAGTCCGCGATTGTGCGAATTGTGCTGCCAGTGCTCCTCATAGCAGCCGCGCTCGTGGCATTGATCTGGATCGTTCGGGTTGGAGATCTTGGCGCACGTGCCGTCTGGAATCCGACCGCCCCACCTCTGTTCAACTTTCTCTGATCGGCAGCAGGCGTCAGCGCCACGTGGGATGGTGTCGTAACGACGAATGTGATCCTTGTCACATCCATAACAGCTCGATAACAGTGGCGCCACAGATCGGTGAACTCTTAGTCTTCGGTGTGTTCGGCCCAGATGGCGGTATCTGACCGCAGCTGGGGAAGTCTGCATCGGGGGTGCCGCTCGGGGGCCACCGCCGATTCACGCTCTCCGTAAGGAGCATTCGTGCGTGCTCAGCGGGTGGTCGCGGCGACCGCGGCCGTCGGTCTTGTCTCTGTCTGTTGCGCGGCGAGCATTTCGGCTGGCTCAGCCTCAACGGCTACCTCGGTCAGCAGTGTGAAAGCAGCGCCTGATCTTGGGCCTGATCCTGGTGCCAGCGAGACAACCGTCACCGGGAAACAGCATGATTCCAACAACGGCAACTCGGCGGTAGTGAGGCGCCGCACAAAATCTGCTAAGGCCGCGAGTGCGGAATCGGCCAGCCTTCGCAAGCGTGAAGTGTTTACCGTAAGCGAGCAGTCGAGTTCCCTCACGTTGCGTGTTGGCACCTTCAATGTCCGCACTGCGCGGGCTAATGATGGCCGGAGTTGGCTGTCGCGCGCGAGCGATGTGGCACGTGAGATCGCAAGCCGTAATCCCGGTGTGCTGGCAGTTCAGGAACTCGGCCCCGGACGTGCAGACGGTTCCAAGGGCACGACAACGGGACACCTGCGGCAGACGATCAGCTTGGAGCGCTCGTTGAGGAGCGTGGTCGGCGATAGCCGATATCAGCTGGTCCGGACCACACCGTACGTCAAACCAGGCACGAATCACGGCACACAGGGCACTCGCATTCTCTATGACACGCGGAAGTTCAAGCTGTTGAGCCATTGCCCGGAAAAGACCGGCTCCAAGAACTACAACCCGTCCTGCAGCATGAACATGCCGCTTCGGAGCTCTGATAGCGAGTCGCTGCGTCGCAGCGCCGCGTACGCGAAGTTCGCCGACCGCAAGACCGGAAAACGCTTCTGGGTCGTCTCGGTGCATCTGGACGACCGTCACAGCAGCTCGCTGAGCACCGAGAAGAGCTACAACGCGCTGCGTGGCAGGCAGGCCAGGGCCGTCTACCTCAAGGTCAATAGCCTCCGCAAGACAGGTGAGAAGGTCATCTACGCTGGCGACTTCAACTCCTGGCACACCAACCGCGCCGGGGACGCGCCCCATGAATATCTGGTCAGCCAGGGGTTCCACGACACGTTCGCGGCAGACTCCCGGATCAACACCAAGTACCCGACGGTCAATCACTACAAGACCACGCTGTCAGCCAAGCCCATCCGTCTGGACTATGTGATGATCAAGGGCAGCAAGCGGGTGCTCAGGTACGAGAACGTCATGAAACGTGTCGATTCAAGCCGTCCGTCAGACCACAACCTGGTCGTCAGCGACGTGATCTTTTAGTTAGCTATCCGTTGCCGAGCGCGGCCGGCCCTTCTTCACGGCGGATGTCGATGATGTGGCCCGTCAGGTGGGAAAGCAGCACATCGAGAGACTGCCGAGCCACCTCCTCCGAGGACAGCAGCGTGCCGGGAGGCTCTTCACCGAAGGCGTTGATGCGCATTGGCGTCCTCGTGCGCTCCGGATTGACACAGTTGACCCGGACACCTGAGGAGGCCCACTCGTCGGCGAGTGCCTGTGTCAGATTCACGATCGCCGCTTTGGCCGAGGAGTACAGCGAATAGCCCGATCGGCCGCGCGTGTAGGAGGACGACGTGAACAGCAGCAGCGAGCCGCAGGACTCGGCTAGATGCGGGAAGAACTCCTGAGCGACGAAGATCGGCGCCAGGTAGTTGATGTCGGTGGAGGAGTAGATCGTTTCCTCTGAGGTCTCGGCCAGCTCACCGCGTACCAGCACACCCGCAGTGTTGACCACGAAATCGATGCGGCCGGTCTCGTCGAGCACCTGCTGAGCGACCTTGGCAACATCGGCTCGCTTTTCGACGTAGGTGCCGGTGGCGGATCGTGAGAAGGTCTTGACATTCGCGCCGTACGAGCGTGCTAGCTCAGCGATATCCCCACCGATGCCGTAGGAGCCGCCGAAAACGACGACCGTCCGGCCATCCAGTCGTGAGTGATACTGCTCTTCGGTCAGCGGAGCAGGGCGGTCGGCTGATGTCAGCTGAAACAGCTTGTCCGCGATGTAGACATCAATCGGCTCCGTGACCTTCATGTTGCGTTCATGTCCGGCAACGACGGCGATCGAAACTTCGGGTAGGTAGCGGAGTACCACGGTGCAGTCATCGGTCGCAGTGAAGTGGGGATCCTGCGCCGCCTTGGCGTACGCCGCCTTGATCGTTGACAGACGGAAGGACTGCGGGGTTTGACCGCGGCGGAGCAAATGCCGCGGCAGGACGTCAGCCATGCTGTTTCGCTCGGGCTCGACCTGGATCACGGTGTCTGCGGAGGGGATTGCGGTGTCGACCGCCTTGTGAGTCTGCAGTGCCTCGACATTGGCAGCAATGATCGTTTGCGAAACCAGCGGACGTACGGCGTCGTGGAGCAAGACATTGCACTCGTCATCACCGAGTGCGGCCAGCGCGGCCGCGGTGGTCTCGTTTCGAGTCTCCGCACCTTCCAGGATCTGAGTGACCTTGGCGTACTCACCCTTCTTGACTATGGCGCGAACCTCGTCGAGATAGCCGGGTGCCATCATGACCACGATCTCGTCCACCAACGGTGATTGTTGCATAGCAGCGATGGTGTGCTCGATGATCGGCTTGCCGGCAATTTTGATCAGCTGTTTGGGGATGTTCAGGCCCACGCGGGTGCCAGTACCTCCCGCCAGGATCACAGCAACATTGCGCAATCTGGTCACCGCCCGAACAGTACTTGATTGCTCCGCTCGCCAAGCTCGCTCCGCGCGGATCGCACCTGGCAGCCGCCTACTTCGTCGTCACTCGTGGACGAAGAGCATGTCCACTCGCCCCGTGTACATTGCTCGCTCCGCTCGCTGAGGCTGGCGCTTTGTTAGCCGCTGCCTTCCTCACTCGCTCGCAAACGAAAAGCGTGTTTGCTCGCTCGCTCGTCCAGGACAGCGCCGCGCCAGCCTTCCTCAGCACGGCGGCGCGCGATCCGGACTTGATTGCTCCGCTCGCCAAGCTCGCTCCGCGCGGATCGCACCTGGCAGCCGCCTACTTCGTCGTCACTCGTGGACGAAGAGCATGTCCCCTCGCTCCTCCTCAGCACGCCGGCGCGCGATCCGGATTTCACGACCGCCTATGTATATAGGGCGTTGGCGCGCGTTGGTTTCGTCCCGTGGTTTTCGTATGGAACAGTCGGTGCATGCTCAAGGTGAGCGTCGTGGTGCCGGTGTATAACCCGGGTGAGTACTTTCGCCCATGCATCGATTCACTGACCTCACAGAGCATGTCACCGGAGGAATTCGAGATCATCTGCATCGATGACGGCTCCACAGATGAGACCCCAGCCCTCCTCGACGAGCTTGCTGAGATCCACGCCAACCTTCGAGTGATACACCAGCCCAACTCAGGCTGGCCCGGGCAGCCGCGCAATGTGGGCCTCGACGCGGCTCGTGGCGAGTATGTCTTTTTCTGTGACCACGACGACTGGCTCGGCACCGAAGCGCTGGAACGGCTCTATGAGTTTGCCACCAGCTGTGGCTCGGACATTGTGCTTCCGAAGATGGCGGGGCTGCAGCGCCGCATTCCACGGGTGGTCTTTACCCGAACGCTCCGCCGCTGCACAATCGGCGATTCGGCGATCATGGACAGTTTGACGCCGCACAAGATGTTTCGTCGGGAGTTCCTGGAGGAGCACCACATCCGATTTCCAGAAGGCAAGCGACGCCTCGAAGATCACGTCTTCGTGGTAACCGGCTACCTGCTGGCCGAGGTTGTCAGCATCTACGCCGACTACACCTGCTATTTCCACATCCGGCGCCTCGACCGGGCGAACGCCGGCTTTCGCAAGACGAATTGGCCTGGCTACTTCAACAACCTTGCGGACGCGCTCGATGTGGTCGTGGCACACACGGACCCAGGTGAAGAGCGTGATCGCATCTTCCGGCGCTGGATTCAGGTGGAGATGGTGCAACGCCTCAGCGGTCGGCGGTTGTTGAAGTATCCAGATGAGGAGGCTGCTGCGCTATTCAGCAATGCGCACCGCATCGCAGCGCGCTATTTCGGCGAAGGCGTTGTCTCGCTGCTGCAGCCAATGCAACAAAGAATCGCCCGAGCCCTCCTCGCTGGGGATGCCAGTGAGGTGCGCCGCATCGCAGAACAGGCGGCGCCATGGGCAACGTATCCGAGCGTCCTGCAGGTGGGTTGGGTGGATGGCAGCCTCCACATCAGCGGCACCGTCCAGCTGTCCGACGTCATCCCCGAGGGCAGAACTCCGGTGCCGGAGGCCCAGACTGCCGAGACTTCTGTGGTAGACGCATCCAATGAGCACGAGGTCAGTGTCGAAGAATCCGAGGACCTAATCCGCGAGGACTCGAGCGTCGAAAATTCGGGCGCCATTATCGAAGAGGCCGAGGGAATCTTCGCTGACATGCCTGAGGAGCCGTTGCCAGAGCAGCGGTTTGCCACGCTGCTGGATCACCCAGGACCAGAAGTGCTGTGGCTCGGTATGGCCACGTCGCCAGTCCGGATAGACCTCACCGAACGCCGTACCGGGGAGACGTGGCAGATACCTGCCGCGGTCCATCGCATGGGTCTTGCGGTGGCGTTTTCGGCGGCGATCGATCCGAACACCATCGCCGCAGGCGCCCGACTGTCCGACGGGCTGTGGGATTTGAACGTGCATTTCGGCGTTATGGGCCTCAGCATGCGCCGGCGAGCGACACTGACCGAGGAACGTCAGCCGGGCAAGGTTCTGCCAGAGCCGGTCCAGGGAGGGCCGCCGACTATGGCGGTCTACTTCACGCGACGTACCTCAGGTTTGTGTCTTGATGTCGGTCTGGTGAGGCACCCCAAGCTTCGTATGCTGCCGAAGAAGCCTTCGTTCAGCCGCAGGGTCGTGCGGAAGCTCCAGCGCCTCCGTACTCGCCTCCGTGCTGTGCAGAAGCCAGCCGGCTCCGAGCCCCGACAGAGCGCCCCATATAGCGCAGAGCCATGAGACGACCTCGCTAACCAAGGATCTATGAACGAACTCCAGAGACGACTCACCGCTGTCGGTCGGCGCCTCGCGCATCGGCTCCCAGCTCCGATCCAATCGCGGTTACGACAGCTGGTGCGCAGGGTTAGAAAGCGGGCATCCTCAGGCAAATCGGTTGTCACGCCCGTATTGAGTGTGGTCGTCGTAGCGAGCAATGCCGAGTCCTACCTCAGCGAGTGTTTGCACAGCCTGCGATCGCAGACCCTTTCCAGGCTTGAAGTGATCGTTGTTGACAACGGCTCAACTGATGGCACCGCGGCGGTTGCCCAGCAGGTCGCGACGCAGGATCCCCGATTTCGGGTTCTGCTCCGGCCGGCAGTCGCACTCAACGCAGCGCGCAATGCCGGAGCGCTTATGGCACGGGGGAGCTTCCTGGCGTTCATGGATGCGACCGATACCGTGCCACGCATTGCCTATGCCAGCTTGATCAACTCACTTCGCCACACCGGCTCGGACTTTGCCGCAGGAGCAGTACGCACCGTCGTACGAGGACGACGGCATCGGCCAGGCTGGACCGTGGTCACCCATGACCTCGACAGGCCGGGTGTAACGCTCGACAGCTTTCCACTCGCCATTCAGGACGCGAGCGCCACTAACCGTGTTTTTCGAACTGACTTCTGGAACCTCGAGGTTGGAGGTTTCCCCGATTCACCAGACGGTGAAAGCTTTGCGATCGTCAAGGCCACGCTCCAGGCGAAACAGTTCGACCTGCTGCAAACAGTCAGCTGCGTACGCCGAATCCGGCTGGGTTCCGGAAAGCTGCTCCCGGACCCGCTGGCAGCAAACGAGCTTGACTCCCATCTGAACTGGCTTTGGGCAACTTGGCGGCTGCTGCGTGACTCCGCCGATGCGACAATCGCGGCCTGCTGGCTCGGCGGGCTGATCGACGGTGACCTTGGTGACCTCGCCGCCAACGCGCACCGAGCC
>DATCXA010000261.1:0-4107 GCA_036566085.1 Propionibacteriaceae bacterium | reverse complement strand
CGGTGTTGAGACCACCGACACAGGGCCCTGATCCGCGACTAACGAGGAGTCGAGACGATCGCGGTGGCTGCGGCGGCCAAGCGAGACGACAGCAGGGGCGCTGAAGCTGACCGCACGGCTGCACCGGGAGCCGCTGCCGTCTCCGACTAGGGGCGCGCAAGCAGGTTAGTTGGAGTTTGCGTCACGCAGTCCATGCAGCACCGTATCGAGCTCCAACTCGCTGGCCCGGATCGCAGCCAATTGCGTACGGGCTGTCGCCAACGCCACGCTGACGAAAGGATCCCGCCTGCCGTAGTGACACAAGCAGGCGGGGCCATTGTCGACGCAGGCACCGTCACAGGCGCGCACACAAAAGGGATTGCCGTACGGTTGCCTTTGCTCCCCAACCAGGCCTGATGACAGAAGCCGGTGGGGCAACGACGTTGACCGACAATCAAGGTGAGCCGACCACGCTGGCGCCTAGAACCAGAGGCCCGAGCCGTGTCTTCGCTGTCCCAATATTCGCGATGCTTCCCGCGCAACTAGCGTCCGCGACCAACAAAAACCCAAAGGTGCTGCCGCCGAACTCGCACGCGTTCGGCGCAACGTATGCGGCATGGAACAGCAGGTGGTGGCAGTGGGCCGCCTCGACGCCCACTCCCGAGAATTCCGTCGTGGAGACGACGGGGCGAGCAGTGTGCAGGAGGGCAATCAGGCAAGGTTTGGTATCTGGCCGGAACCGTTGGCTCCGGGTCGGTGACGCGGACATGTACCGTCCCGACCAGTCGGGCACTGTTCTTCCCGATTACCGGCGACGTAGCCGACGTGTTCGGCCAGGAGCAGCCCCCCAAGCCCCCGCAGAGCCCTGCGGTGCGGGGATCGTTGGTCGTCAAGTCAGGAGATCCGCCATCCCCTCCTCGATAGGCCGTCAGACCACCGGCTCCGTCTGCATATCAGTTCCGACCGCGCAAGGAATGCGATGGTTGCGGGTGGTTGTTGTGGCTCGGTACCTGACGCGGGTCATTCTTGACGTCTCGTTAGCCCACCCACTTACGGAACGTGCCGTGCCGATCTCGCTGGCCAGATCAGCGGTCGTGGCCTCTCTGAGGACTTGAACTGGGCTTAGTTCTCTCGTGTCTTTCATGCAGGCTCCCGTACCGCCATTTCGAGGCCTTGAAAGCCGCAGGCAGCACTTCTCAGGCTGAGTCGTTGACGAGTCGTGCGAGCGTCAGGAGTTGCCGAGGGAGGCACGGAGAGCACGGAGGGCGGCTTCGGGTTGTTCGAAGAAGGGGTCATCGCGAGCGCCCTCGATCACGTGCAACTCCCAGCCGTACCGCGCGCTCGCATTCTCGGCCACACTGAGCCGGGTTTGGAGGTCATGACGCCCCCAGATCAAGGCCGTAGGCACTTTGATCCGCGCGAGGACGTCCCGCGGGATGGGCCGCATTCCGTATTCCGCCATGAGGCTGCGGAGAGCGGCTTTCGCCGCCTTTGTGCGCGCCCAGTCAAGGGAGTACGCGCCAAATGGCTCAAAGCGTTCGGCCATCTGGTCGCGCAACCCGTCGAAATCAACGAAACACTGCGCTAGGAAGCGGTCCCGGGTGCGTTCCGTCGGATGGGCAATGTAGGCGAACAACGGCAGCGCGAACCTGGGCGACGGCCGATTCCAGCTCAGGCCGAAGCTGTCGACAAGAACTAGCCGGCTGGCCTGGTCGGGCCGCTCGCAGGCAAAGCGGGCTGCTATCGCTCCTCCCAGCAAATGCCCAACCAGCGCCGGCGGCGAGGCACATGTTTGCTCGATCAGCTCGCCGAGCCACGTCAGCACGCGATCGTTGTCAAGGGCGCCGTCTGGTAGACGAGTGGCACCATGGCCCGGCAGGTCAGGCGCGACGACCCGATGCGTTGCTATCAGGTCTGGGATTACTCGCGCCCACAGGGCCGCGAACTCTCCTGGGCCATGCAGCAAAACCACCGGCGGTCCGTCCCCGCCCTCCAGCACGGCGGAGGAGACGCCGGCTAGCTCCAGCCGTCGCTCCTTGACCGGCAGTTGGGCGAGCAACTGTTCACGTGCGTCGTGGCCCGCGAAGGGTCGATCATGCTCCTCCAGGTCGCGTTGATGGTTCATCATCGCCTCCCGCCCTGCGTGCGAAGTCGTTGATCACGACGTTAGGTGGCGGTCACGTTTGCTGCATCGGGAAGAACACTCAAGCTCCCCGGCCGGGATGCGGAGAATTGTGTAGCCGCGCTTACTTGAAGTTGCGCTCACAGGCGTTAGCGGTAGCCAGCGACAGTTCGAGTCACGCTGAGGATGTGACTGAGGTGCTGGGCTAAGGTTTTCCAACCTCCTGCCGGATCAAATCCTGGGCGCGGTCCAGCTCGACAAAACTCACCGGCCGGCCCGGCGAAGCGGATACGTGAAGCCGATGCCGTTGGCGGACCGTCAACTGGGGACGGCCCGGTCCGGCGCCTTGCGCCCGGCGGCGGTGTTCGGCGCCGTCGGCGGGATGGAAGCCGAACGACTCCAGGGTGAACCCCAACCCCGCCTCCGCTGGTGGTGAGTCCCTAGCGGGCGCAACCGGTGTTGATCTCCTCCGCCAGGAACCCGGCAAGCAGGTCAGCCGCATGACCCGCATCTCGGGGATCGGCCAACAGTCAGCACAACCCTGCCACCCCAAGCACCAGCCTGGGCCTGCAATCACAGCCGGCTCAACTTTCCCGACCGGCTCGACGATGTGAGATCCGCGGTTCCTTCGAAATCGTTTGGTGTTGACGTCCCGATGGTGCAACCTGTCGATCGTGTGGAGTGCGTACGCAGACGACAACCAAAGCCGGCCCGCCGAACCGGACGACAACGCGATGCCCGGCTTGGCGCCCGCCGCCGCGCCCGGGCTCGATCCCGTCGAGTTAGTCGTCGACGCGGAGAGCTTCGTAGTCACCCGCCGAGCCGATTCACCCGGCACCTACGACTTCGACTGGATCTCTCACCCTGCGTCGTACGGGTTCACCATCGGCGCGAACTTCGAATGGAGGCCTGGCCAGGCCGAGCTGACAGAGGAGATCCACCACTTTCTGGCCGACGTCGACCCCAAGACTGGCTACCTACCCGACTGATCCGCAGAGCGACCGGCTACCAGAACCGCACTTCCGAGGAACGTGTATCCGATCTGGCGGCGGATGAGCTGCTCTACGCCGATGATCCAAAGGTCGACCGGCAAGCTGGGTTCCGGTAGGTGACTTATGTCCCGTAAGACCCGTCCGTTGAAATGCCCGATGAGGGTATGGCGAACGGGACGCCTGGAAGGCATTCAATCCAACAGAAGCTCGTGGACAGCAAGGCCTCCGGTAGCGCTTGCCCGACTGGTTGACCACCGGGAAATCCAGAGGCCGGTGTTGATCGACAAGGTAGTTGCACAACAGCGTTCTCGATGGCGTCGCCAGTCAGGACGTGATGCCCTCATCCAAAGATTTCAAGGACGTCCGCGGCGCCCGTGTTGGCAATCCGCCGTCCGTAGTAGACATCTTGCGTGAGTGATGGATGCGAGTGCCCGAGCTGATCAGCCGCTGCCCTCGCAGTCAATCCGCTCTGATCCATCAGCGTGGCGACCGTACGCCGGAAGGTGTGACTCGTCACCCACTCGAAGCCTGCGGCATTCAGCGCGTTCCGTAGATCACCAATCACATTGTCGCGGTCACGTAGCCCGCCAAGCGCCGAGCAGAACACCGTTTGATCCGGCGTGCCGTGAGGTCGCAGTCTTAGCATCTCCACGGCCCATGACGGAAGCAGGAGCGTACGGAATCCGGCTCTGGTCTTCGGTGCGGTCTTGATCATGAGTCCTCGCTCCTTCACTCGGATCACGGTGCCCCGCACCTCGACAGTGCCCGCCGATAGATCGACGGCATCCCAAGTCACCGCCAACGCTTCGCCCACACGCAGCCCCGTCGCCAGGAGCATGTCGACAAGATCAGGCAGATCACGTTCCTGAGCCTTATCGTCGTTTCTGATCCATGCCCGCAACTCGCGAGTCTCCGCAACAGTCAGAGCACGGGGAACCCGCTTCGGCTTGCCGGGACTAAGTCGGCCGGCATCTCTAACGGGGTTGTGGTCGAGTGCGTCATGGCGGGTAGCCA
>DATCXA010000260.1:0-3487 GCA_036566085.1 Propionibacteriaceae bacterium | reverse complement strand
GGCAATGCCAAATCCGGTCGCGAAAAGGGTGGCGGTCGATCCAAGCGCCGGGAAGAGTTCGTCACCGCTGAGAAGCTCAGCGAAGCGCAGTGAGATCAGCGTCGGCGAACTGGCAAACATGATGTCGATAATGCTCAGCCGAGCCAAGATTTCCCAGATCGCGAGCATCAATGCAACACAGGTTGTCCCCAGCGCGATTCGCTGCCATTGATTCAACTTCGGCCTGCTGGCGATTCGGGTCGGCCGAGACCGTGCCGTCAACGTCATCACGATGAGGCTCCCACCTCGCCGAAAGAGCCCTCCTCGTGAACGCCTTCGCCCGCGCACCGGGTGCATTCCTCGGCGGCTATGAGAACGAACGCAATCATGCAGGGTTCGTCAGTGCGGTTCTCCCAGGCGTGAGCGGTGCCGCGCTGGATGACTGTGTCGCCCTGGCTGAGCTCCACCTCGCCTTCGTCGAGGATCATCGTGATGGCGCCCGTCAGGATGATGCCAACATCAACGCTGGACGTGCGGTGCATGTACGGGTGCGCCGCATTCCTCACGTGTGCTCCGGTTGCTCCCATGTCCGCGAAGACGCTGGCACCGTCAACAGGAGTGGCGTCAGATGCGTCCACGGGATCGAACTGGACGATGCGGGTGGTAACGCCGGAGTTCGGCGGAGAAAGTCGAAATGGACCTAGGTTCGGATCGTCACACGTTGACGAGGGGACGGACGACACCATCCATAGATCAGTCATCGCGACGGGCCGATATGGCTGATGAAACGACGGCCCTAGACGCTGATCACTCAGCACGTACGACTTGCCACGGGGATTCGTCGCGGTGACGATCCGTCGGGCCTTCACAATATCCACGATTATTTCCTTAATGAAGCTCAAGCCCACGACTACGTAGGCGTCAGATGGTTCGCGCCAAGCTGGCTTGCTACTGGCTCGGTGACAAGATGGCAGGGGGTAGCGTCTGCGCTTGCAAGTTACTTTTCTATCCGGTATCGTAAATATAAGTTGCAACGGAAAGAGTGTCAAGCCCATGAGTCAAAACACTGAGTTTCCGGCCAAGCGACGGCAGGGCCGACCGCGCGATGCGTCAGTGCAATCCAAAGTCCTCGCCGCGACTCTGCGCCTGCTGGCTCGCGACGGGTATGAGGGGATGAGCGTGGACGGCGTAGCCGAGGCCGCGGGCGTGACGAAGCCGACGATCTATCGACGCTGGGCGAGCAAGGAGGACCTCGCTGTCTCCGCCGTCGGGTCCCTATCCGCCGAACCAGCACCCGAGATCGCGAGTGACGACGTGTGGGACAGCCTACGGGCGGAGATGGCAGCATATGCCAGGGCCGTCGGTCGCCCTCAGTCCATGAACCTCATCGGAACAGTGTTAGTTGAAGAGATCAAGCGCCCGCAGATGATCGCCAAGTTCCGTGAGAAGGTCGTACAGCCACGGCGGCATCGCATCAGGGCCGTGTTGCATCGCGGGCAACTTGAGGGCTCAATTCGTCCCGATGTCGACATCGACGTATGCGTCAACCTGCTGATCGGCTATTACTACGCCGGCTATCTGGGTGATCAGCTGGCCTCCGACTGGCCAAACCATTGTGTACGGATCTTGCGCGAGGGTGTGGCCACGCCTGCTGAGGGGCACGGAGACCCCACCACCGATAGCGGCGCCATCGCATGACCATCGCTATCCCGAGCACCACCCAAGTCACTGCTGCGCACGGCTCTCTCTACGGGCTGGCTAACCTTCCATACGGGGTCTACTCGGTCGCCGGATCTGCGCCGCGGGTAGCCACCCGCGTTGGCGAAACGGTTGTAGACCTTGCCCTGCTGTTGGACGACCCGACCTTTGCTGCGCCCAGTCTCAACGCTTTCATGGCACAAGGGTACGATCGCTGGGTCTCGGTGCGTTCGGCGCTTCGAGAAGCACTAGCCGGGGCCGTACGCGTTGACGCGCTTCACGACATCGACGACGTGCAGTTGCACCTGCCGGTCGAGGTGGCGGACTACGCCGACTTCTACGCCTCAGAACACCACGCCTCAAACCTCGGCCGGCTATTCCGGCCTCAGAACCCCGACCCGCTGACGCCCAACTGGAGGCACCTGCCCATCGGCTATCACGGCCGCGCAGGAACCATTGTGGTCTCCGGGACCGACGTGGTACGGCCCAATGGTCAGCACAAGGAGCGTGATGACGCGGCCCCAGCTTTCGGCCCTAGCACCCGACTAGACATCGAGGCCGAGTTGGCATTCATCATCGGCAGCGGGTCCGCGCTGGGGACATCGGTCTCCGTTGCGGACGCGGAGTTGCACATCTTCGGCGTCGCGCTCTTCAACGACTGGTCGGCCCGCGATCTGCAGGCGTGGGAATACGTGCCACTCGGACCGAACCTCGGCAAGTCATTCGCGTCAACCCTCTCGCCCTGGGTCGTTCCCCTGCTGGCATTGCAGGGTGCGAAAGTGCCCACACCCCATCAGGATCCGAAGCCAATGCCTTACCTCGCCGCCGATCGGCCGTGGGGGCTTGACATCGAACTCGAGGTGTCGTGGAACGGCCAAGTCGTCACCCGGCCACCGTACCGCGAGATGTACTGGTCTCCCGCTCAGATGCTCGCCCACTTGACTAGCAATGGCGCTTCCACCCGCGCAGGAGACCTGTTCGCCTCCGGCACCATCTCAGGACCCGACAGGGAGAGCTGTGGCGCGTTCATCGAACTGACTTGGGACGGTGCCGACCCCGTGGAGGTGGCGGGTCAGCAACGGACGTTCCTCCACGACGGCGACGAGGTCGTCATCACGGCGACGGCGCCCGGCCCGGGCGGGTCCCGTCTCGGGTTCGGCGAGGCTCGCGGGCGCATCGTTCCGGCCGTCAGTGGCACGGGAGCGGTCGCCGGCGTGGAACGAGAGCGCTAATTTGCAAACGCCTTTGCGGTTTGTAAATCGGGGATGTCCGTATGGATTTCGTCAAGCTGGATCGCCCGCGTTTAGCGGAGGGCAGTTTCTCCCAGCAGCGGCTGCTGTTGGGCGTTCGTTTTCACGGTAATACTTCTGTTCGGCCTCGATAGGGGTGAGGTAGCCGATCGAGGAGTGCAGCCGGTTCTCGTTGAACCAGTGGCACCCAGGGCAAGGTTGCCAGTTCAAGTTCGTCGACGGTGCAGAAGGGCCCATCGATCTTGACGCACTCGGTTTTTGTAGGTGCCACCACGGACTCGGCCATGGGGGGGATCGCGTCGAGAGCGTTTAGGGCCAGTCCGCCAATGTGGATTTTGGATATCTCGGGCGAGGTTCTCGCAGCGCAACGGCTGGTTTGCGCACGGACAGCGCACCTTGCCAGACACTGCGCCGACGGCGCGGCGGGCCCCCTCGAAGTCAACTAGCACCTCCAATACGGCCTCAGAAAGCACTGAAATGCCGCCCCGTGATCGTCCGGCTTATGAACGGGCAGGCCGGGTTACAAAGGGCGAGACACCTGCTTCGCGAAGCTACTGCAT
>DATCXA010000247.1:0-3414 GCA_036566085.1 Propionibacteriaceae bacterium | reverse complement strand
GGCGGGGCGGGCGCCGTCGTAGCGCAGCTGTCAAGGAAGAGGACGCGGCCAAGCCGCAGGATGAGCCGGCGGTAGTCAGCTGATCAACAACACCTCCGCTATCAAGTCCACCACCGCAGATGAGCGCTGAACTCGTCGAAGGGCGCCCCTCGACAGACGGAGCGGGCACGGGAACCCCTCTCGTCGTTGCGATCATCGGGGCGGGGCCATCGGGGATCTACGCTGCCGAGGCTTTGAGCCAGCAGACCAACGTCGATGTCGAGATCGCGGTCATCGATCGGCTGCCGGTGCCGTTCGGCCTGGTCCGTTACGGCGTAGCGCCCGACCATCACTCGATCCGTTCCATCCGAAACACATTGGAGCGCACGCTGGAAAAGTCATCGGTCCGTTTCTACGGCGATGTGACGATCGGTGCGGACCTCAGCATTGCCGAGCTTCGGGAGTCCGTCGATGCGGTGATCTACGCGTATGGAGCAGGTACGGACCGGCGCCTGGAGATTCCCGGCGAGGACCTACAGGGCAGCTTTGCAGCGGCCGAGCTGGTCGCCTGGTATTGCGGCAATCCCGAGGCCCATCCGGACACCGATCAACCGCGTGCCAGTGCTCATCTGATTGCTACCGAGGTCGATGAATTGATCACCCGATCGCGTCATGCAGTCGTCGTCGGCGTCGGCAATGTCGCCATCGATGTGGCACGCGTCTTGATCAAATCAGTTGATCAGCTGACCGACACGGATATGGCCGAAGAAGTCCTGGAATGCCTTTCTCGCAATGGCATTACCGATGTTCACGTGCTCGGCCGCCGCGGGCCCGCGTACACGTCGTTCACCACAAAGGAGCTTCGCGAGCTAGGGGAAATCGACGACGTGGATGTCATCGTCGACTCTGCAGACCTACAGCTGGACCCCTCGAGCCAGGCCGTCGTCGAGCAAAACAAGGTCGCCGCACGCAACATGGCCGTATTTCAGGATTGGGCGGGGCGACCTTTGCGCGGTGCTTCGAAGCGCATTCGCTTCCACTTTTGGACCCGGCCAACAATGATCATGGGTACTGATCGAGTGACCGCCGTGGAGATCGAACGGACCATGATCGATTCCGCAGGTTATGTGGTTGGTGTCGGCGGCCGCCAGACTCTTACTGCCGATCTTGTCGTCCGTTCGGTGGGTTACCGCGGGCTGCCGCTGTCTGGCGTTCCCTTCGACACCAGCACCGGCCGGGTGCCTCATGCTGAAGGGCGAGTGATCCGCGACGGTGGATTCTCGCCGGATGAGTACGTCACAGGCTGGATCAAGCGCGGACCGACTGGTGTCATCGGTACTAACAAGTCCGACGCCGTCGAGACGGTGGCGTCGCTGCTGGCGGATCTGCGCGATGGTGCTCTCCAGGCCCATGGACGCGCGGGGAAGCTTGATCGGCTGCTCGCGGAACGAGGGATCCGCCCGCTCGGCATGCCGGCATGGCATCGGATCGACGCAGCAGAGATAGAGCTGGGTGCCAAGCATGGGCGGATGCGTACCACGCTGGCACATCGCAAGGAGCTGCTCGCGGCCGCTGGAACTGATGGCTGACAACATCCGCTGACAGCGACGGTCGAGAATGGGCCGGGTGATAGCAGAAGAGCGCGTTCTCGGCCGATTCGGCGGTGCCAGCAGCGGCGTGTGGTGTGACGATGCCAGTACGGGTATGGCCGCGCGACTGGCCCGGCTGGGATTCGACTGGGTATGCCTCGACATGCAACATGGCAGGTATTCCCGTACCGAGATCATCGATGTGGCCCGCAGTTTTTCACCAGAACTCGCCGACTTGGTGGTGCGAGTTCCCTCCTGTGACTTCACCGCTATTGGCGCCGCCCTCGATGCGGGAGCACGTGCCGTCATCGTCCCTCAGATCGAGTCGGCAATGCAGGCCCAGCACGCGGTCACCGCTACCTTCTACCCGCCTATCGGAGATCGCAGTTGGGGTCAGTTCGGCCGCATCTGGGGCGGTCCGACGCTGACAGCCGAGGAGGCTAACGCCAGCATCACCTGCGCTGTCATGATCGAATCGGCCGCCGCGCTTTTGGCCGTCGAAGAGATCGCCGCGGTCGAAGGTGTGGGCCAGCTTTT
Source organism: Propionibacteriaceae bacterium (assembly GCA_036566085.1). Lineage (GTDB taxonomy): Bacteria > Actinomycetota > Actinomycetes > Propionibacteriales > Propionibacteriaceae > Microlunatus. Next base: position 1,309 of record DATCXA010000247.1, on the reverse strand, counting down.
CGTGGGCCCTTACGATCTCTCGCTCTCGCTGGGCACCACTGTTCCGGCGCTGTTGGATGACGACTCCGACGGAGGCCCGCTAGCACGGATTGTGCAGGCTGCGGCCGCGTACGGGCGCACCATCGGCGGCTTTGCCGGTACGCCTGAGGTCGCTGAGCGTTTCCGGGAGCGCGGCATCACCTGCGTCGCGGTGGCCACCGATCTCTGGATTACCGCCGAGGGCGCCCGCAGTGCCCTCGCCTCAGGCGAGCTTGAGGCGTAGCGCTTTTGATCCGAAGCTTGGAGTCCAACATCAACCGGTTCCTGCGCGGTCCGACTGGTACGTAGCGATGATCACACCTTTAGATGTGGTCACGCTGTCTACCAGATCGAAGTCAACACCTGGTCCGCGTTCGTCGAAGAGCCGACGACCCTGACCGAGCACGAGAGGATGGATGAGCAGCACGTATCGGTCGATGAGGTTTGCGGCAAGTAGCGACCGCACCAGCTGCGCGCTGCCGACGATGCCGAGATCGGGTCCGGGCTGTGATTTGAGATCGGCGACGCTGGCGGCAGGATCGCCCGGGAGCAAGATCGAGTTCTGCCACGGCAACGGTTCGGAGAGCGTACTGGAGACGACATACTTGGTGGCTTGATTCAGATACGGCGTAAATGGGTTGTCAGTCTGCAGCGGCCAGTACCCATAGAAGTCCTCGTACGTACGCCGGCCGAAGAGCATGGTTCCCGATGAGGCCATACCTTCACTCATCCGCTGAGCCATGACCTCGTCGTTGTACGGCAATGCCCATCCGCCTCGATCAAAGCCACCTCGGGTGTCCTCGTCGGGTCTGCCGGGACCCTGGATCACACCATCCATCGAGATATTCAGAGTGGCCGAAATTGTGCGCACGATCCCTCCTTAGGCCCTGGTCAGCCGAAGCCGACTACGGCGATCCAACGAAACAACACCGAGACGAAGATTCGCTGCACGATACCGTTCCAGGTAGCGGCAGACGCGACCACGTAGAGCACCGTGACTCACACGGTGTACGTTTCCCACCAGTTGGCAGCAAAATTCGGTTTTCCGGGGGCTGGAGCGTACGTTCCCCACCAAACTGGCGGAAACGTCTGCTGAGGAATGCTGCGACAGCCAGCGCCCGCGGGCGGTTTGACCCTGTTAGGAGCGGCCGCGTACCCTGGACCCTCGGTGCGCACGCTTCGGCGGGCGCTTGTGTGTGCCCTCAGACTCTTGTGTCGCACACCACCCAATCAGACAGCGAGAGAAAGCAGGTCAGGCGTGTACGCGATCGTGCGGAGTGGCGGCCGCCAG
>DATCXA010000226.1:0-5433 GCA_036566085.1 Propionibacteriaceae bacterium | reverse complement strand
TCCGTGAGGGTGGAAAGCGGGCCACGGAGCAACGGGAATTGATCGATGCGGCGGCTGCGGTGGCGATTCTCGAGCACGCGTTGGTGTTCGAGCAATCTCAAGGATCTCCCCCCGGGGAGTTAGTATCAGCACCTGGCGGCCCGGTCACCGACGGGCCGGACCTGCCTGGCGGCTCAGGGCAGGAGAGGCCTCTGCAGACCTGAGGGAGATCATCCAGCGTGTCATCGATGCTCGACCCAGAGGTCCCACCGAACCAAACCAGAGAGATGATCAAGACCGGGAAGGGTTGCCTTGCTGTCCTGGTCGCCGCCGCAGTACTGATGTTCGGCGGCTACTTCGTCTGGGACAAGGCCAGCACCTTCTTATCCACCTTTGGTGAAATCCCCGACTATCCCGGCCCCGGCAATGCCAAGGTTCTCGTCGATGTCCCAGAAGGCGCCTCATTGGATGTGATCGGCGGCGTCCTGGTCGAAAAGGACGTGGTCAAGTCGACGAAGGCCTGGGATCGAGCGGTGCGCTCCGAGGAGCGGGCTACCAGCGTTCAGGCCGGCAGATACTTGATGAGAACCCAGATGCAGGCCATCGACGCACTGCGGTTGCTGATCAATCCGGGTAGCTCGAAGATTCGCTTGCAATTCACGATTCCTGAGGGACTCCGGCTCAGTGCCCAAGTGGACACGCTGGCCAAGCGCACCAAGATCAAGAAGTCGGCATTTGAGAAAGTCTTGGCCAAGCCGAAAGCCCTCAAACTTCCCAAGTACGCCAAGAACCGACCGGAGGGTTTCCTCTTTCCCGACACCTACGAGCTGACCGCCGACTCGACGGCAACCTCGACCGTGAAGCAGACGGTCAGCCAGTACAAGTCGGTGACACGCGAGATTGAGTTTGAGGCTGCGGCGAAGAAGCTGAAGCGATCACCGTACGAGGTGCTTATCGTGGCGAGCATCATCGAGCGCGAGGTAAATCGGGAGGAGTACCGGGCGAAAGTGGCGCGGGTGCTCTACAACCGACTCGACAAGGGAATGAAGCTGAGTCTCGACTCGACGGTGATCTACGCCGAGAACCTCAAAACGAATACGACATCGAAGCAAGATCGCAAGAGCAAGTCGAAGTACAACACCTACCGCTACAAAGGGCTCCCGCCAGGGCCGATTTCCGCGCCTGGCAAGGCCGCCTTGGCGGCTGCGGCCAACCCTGAGAAGGGTAAGTGGCTCTATTTCGTCACGGTGAACTTCGATACTGGCGAGACAAAGTTCGCGGACAACCAAGCGGACTTCGAGAAGATCCGTCAGGAATTCCAGGCCTGGTGCCAGTCACATCCTGGTCGCTGTGATACCTGAGCTTGACTTTCTGGGCGGCGTTCGTCGTTGCGCGGTTCTGGGTTCGCCGATCGCGCATTCGCTATCGCCGGCGCTGCACCGTGCCGCCTACAGCTACCTCGGCTTGAACTGGACCTACGACCGGGTTCAGGTCGATGAGCAGGGCCTCGCCCCCTTTGTCTGTGGATTGGATGCATCCTGGCGCGGGCTGAGCCTGACCATGCCGTTGAAGGTGGCTGTCCTCGAACTGGGCGAGGTAGACCAGCTGGCCACGCTGACCGGCGCGGGTAACACCTTGATCTTGGAAGGCGGCAGCCGGCGGGTTTACAACACCGACGTAGCTGGGCTGACCGGGGCAGTCGGTCACGTGGCTCAGGCGCCGCTGCGGCGGGTGACGATCCTGGGTGCCGGAGCCACCGCGAATGCAGCGCTCGTCGCGGCAACCGAGCTCGGTGGGCAGCAGCTAACAGTTGTGGCGCGTACGCCGTCTAGGGCCGAGCCGCTTCTGGCCCTCGCTCGGAATCTAGGCGTCAAGCTGGACGTGAGGCCTTGGTCAAGGCAGATTCCAGAGGCCGATCTTGTGATTTCGACCGTCGTCTCCGGCGCGGCCGACTCGATTGCGGACAGGGTCGCCGATAGTGCGCCGCTGATCGTGGACGTCATCTACGACCCATGGCCGACCGTTCTCGCAACGACAGCTCAGCGTGCCGGCTGCACTGTCGTCAGTGGCCGGGACCTGCTCGTTGGTCAGGCGCGGCTCCAGATCGAATTAATGACAGGGCGTACCGTTCCAGCCGAGGTCCTGTACGCGGCGCTCCCAGCCGAGTTGTCAGCATGAGTGCTCGTCCCGGCAACGATGGACGCTGACAACTCGGAGTACGTGGGAGACTGCTGATCATGCTCAGATGGCTCACTGCCGGCGAGTCGCACGGCCCTGCGCTGGTCGCGATCCTGGAAGGGTTGCCCGCTCATGTCGCCATTACCAGCGGCGACATCGCTGACGCCCTGGCCCGCCGCAGGCTTGGATTTGGCCGTGGCGCTCGGATGAAGTTCGAGGCGGACGCGGTCACCATCCTGGGCGGCATCCGGCACGGCAAGACGCAGGGTGGCCCAATCGCGATTCAGATCGGGAACAGCGAGTGGCCCAAGTGGCAGACAGTGATGGCCGCTGATCCGGTCTCGCCGGACGAGCTCGAAGGACAGGCACGGGGCGCGGCGCTCACCAGACCGCGACCAGGCCACGCCGATCTCGTGGGAATGCAGAAGTACGACTTTTCCGAATCGCGGCCTGTTCTGGAGCGAGCCAGCGCTCGGGAGACGGCGGCCAGAGTCGCGCTGGGCCGGGTGGCGTACGCGTTCTTGCAACAGGCGCTGGGCGTCAGTGTGCTTAGTCACGTAGTCGAACTCGGTATCGCCCGGGCGCCTGCTGGCGTCGTACCCACCGCTACAGACCTGGCCGCGATTGATGAGGACCCTGTTCGCTGCTTCGACCCCGCGGCGAGCGCCGAGATGGTCGCTGAAGTCGAGCGAGCACAAAGTGACGGAGACACGCTCGGCGGTGTGGTGGAGGTCGTTGTCTGGGGCCTGCCGCCCGGTCTGGGTTCGCATGTTCACTGGGATCGCCGCTTGGATGCGCAGCTGGCGGCTGCGCTGATGGGGATCCAGGCCATCAAGGGTGTCGAAATGGGTGATGGATTCGAGCTAGCGCGCAGCCGCGGAAGTACCGCGCACGACGAGATCCTGCCCGGTGAGGGAGGCATTACTCGAGCATCACATCGGTCCGGTGGCACTGAGGGTGGCATGAGCACCGGGGAAGTACTTCGAGTACGTGCGGCGATGAAGCCAATCTCAACGGTGCCGCGAGCTCTGCGTACTGTCGACATCACGACAGGAGAGCCTGCAGTCGCCCATCACCAGCGCTCAGATGTGTGCGCGGTACCAGCGGCGGGGGTCGTTGCGGAGGCGATGGTCGCTCTGGTCCTAGCCAACGCGGCTCTGGAGAAGTTCGGTGGCGACTCTGTCGCTGAGACCAGGCGGAACTATGAGAGTTATCTCAAGCAGCTGGCCGATCGCGGTCTTCAGGTGCGGCCCCAACCATGAGCGATGACCTGGCACCGGAGCTGCGCGCCGAACTTGCCGAAGGACCCATCGTGCTCGTTGGTGCTCCCGGCTCGGGGAAGAGCACCGTCGGAGCATTGCTCGCCGAGCGGCTCGGCGTATCCTTCCGCGACGTTGACGGCGTGATCGTTGAGCGGACCGGAAAGTCGATCACTGAGATCTTCACCGACGACGGAGAGGCCGCCTTTCGAGCCCTCGAAGAACAGCTGACCGCGGAACTCCTGCCGCTGCCCGGCGTGTTGGCGCTCGGCGGCGGTGCCGTGCTTTCGGCGACCACCCGGGCGGCGTTACATGATCATCGGGTGGTATGGCTAAGGGTCGGTTTGGCCCAGTCGGTGAAGCGTGTAGGGCTCGATACCGCGCGTCCGCTGCTCCTTGGGAATGTCCGCGGTACGCTGCGGAAGCTGCTCGACGAACGAGCCGGGCTTTACCGGGAGGTGTCAAGCCAGGTCATCGACACCGACAGCACCACGCCTGCCGATGTCGTGAAGATGATCATGAACGCCCATGCCGTCCAGCACTGAGCCCACCAGGATTGCTGTCAAGGCGGAGCAGCCATATCAGGTTTTGGTCGGTTACGACCTGCTGGCGGAGGTTCCTCCTCTGCTTGGCTACGGCGTGCAACGAGTGGCGCTGCTGCATCCGCCGACGATGATCAAGACGGCCGAGCGCCTGGCGCAGCTGCTAACCAGCGCCGGTCTTGAGCCGATTCGCATCGACGTACCCGATGCCGAGGCTGCGAAAAGCGTCGCAGTCGCCGAACGCTGTTGGTCGATTCTTGGAAACGCCGGCTTTACGCGGTCCGACGCAGTCATTGGGCTCGGCGGTGGCGCGACAACCGACCTGGCCGGGTTTGTAGCAGCGACTTGGCTGCGGGGTGTTCGAGTGGTCATGGTTCCGACAACCCTGCTTGGAATGGTCGACGCCGCTGTGGGGGGAAAGACCGGGATCAATACCGCGGAAGGCAAGAACCTCGTTGGCTGCTTCTACGAGCCGGCCGGCGTAATTTGTGATCTTGCTGCACTCGGCACGCTGCCGACCGGGGACCTGATTGCCGGCCTGGCTGAAGTGATCAAATGCGGCTTCATCGCCGACCCAGCGATCCTGACCGCGATCGAATCGGACCCGGCCGCGGCGGTGCGTCCTGATTCGACGATGCTGCGGAACCTGGTCGAGCGAGCAGTGTCAGTTAAAGCGCAGGTGGTCAGCGCCGACCTCCGCGAGACCGCATCTACCGGATCGGCGGTTGGCCGGGAACTACTCAACTATGGGCACACCCTGGGTCATGCGATCGAGCGCCGGGAGCACTTCGCCTGGCGTCACGGTGACGCGATCAGTATCGGGATGATCTTTGCCGCTGAGCTCTCCAGGCTGGCCGGCCGACTCGACCAGCAAACGGCTGCCCGGCATCGGGAACTGCTGTCGTGTGTCGGTTTGCCAACGAGCTACGCCGCTGATGCGTTCGACGACCTGTTGCAGTCCATGGCCCTCGACAAGAAGGCCCGAGGCTCAACGTTGCGGTTTGTGATCTTGAACGGGCTGGCCAGTGCGGAGATTCTCACTGGACCGGATGAGGACCTGCTGCGCGCTGCGTACGCCGCCGTATCGGCCTAGCTGATCGGACTCATTGCGCGCTCACACGCCTTGACCGCGCTCGATGTTCAGGGTGGCGAGGAGATCCTCGTGAAGTTCGAACCAGACTGTGTGGCAAGAGTCGATCCCGACCCCGGTCACCCACGAACGGTCTCCCCGGTCAACCCGGTAGCGGGCAGTGGAGAAGCGGTCGGCGTATCCGTCGAAACGATCAAGGACGTCCATCAAGTCAACACATACGGGACGAAGACTGCGATCGAGAGTTCCGAGGGCGTCGAGCACCCCCTCGTCCCAGCGGCGGTCGCTGTGGTCGTTGCGTGCCATGGAGTCGCCCCGAGCTGGCCGGATCTGCCAGTTCTTGATCACATCGAGGAAGCGTTCGTTGAGCTGGTCGAAGTCGGCG
>DATCXA010000197.1:0-5598 GCA_036566085.1 Propionibacteriaceae bacterium | reverse complement strand
CCTGTCCCGAGGCGCAATGATCGAAGCCTGAGGTGTCACCGCCGCAAAATTTTCGGCAACCGAGATTGCCCGCACCACCGCAGCCGCCTTGTTCTGGGTTTCGGTGTCCTCGGTCGCGGGGTCGGAGTCAGCCACGATGCCGCCACCGGCCTGCACATAAGCCACGCCGCTGCGCAGCACGGCCGTACGAATCGCAATGGCGGCATCAGCATCGCCGGCAAAGTCGAGATATCCGACCACTCCGCCGTAGAGGCCACGTCGTGAAACCTCGAGTTCGTCGATGATCTCCATGGCACGAACCTTCGGTGCGCCGGACAATGTCCCAGCCGGGAAGGCCGCAAGAACCACATCAAGGGCAGTGCAGTCCGGGGCAATGGTGCCGGTGACCGTGGACTCCAGATGCATGATGTGGCTATAGCGGCGGACTTCCATGAACTCCACTACTTCCACAGTTCCCGGCTGGCAGACCCTGCCAAGATCATTGCGACCAAGATCAACGAGCATGACGTGCTCGGCCCGCTCCTTCGGATCAGCAAGCAGCTCCGCCTCAAGGGCGGCATCCTCGGCCGGAGTGGCACCGCGAGGCTTCGAGCCGGCAATGGGATGGGTGACCGCTGTGGTTCCTTTGACGGTGACCAGTGCCTCGGGAGAGGACCCCACAATGTCGAAGTCGGCCAGCCGCAGCAGATACATGTATGGGCTTGGGTTGGTCAGGCGCAACACTCGGTAGATGTCAAGTGCGTCTGCGCTGGTGTCGACCTCGAACCGCTGGCTGACGACGATCTGGAATGCCTCGCCTGCCTTGATTTCCTCGACCGCGCAGCGGACGGCCTGCTGGTAGTCCGCAGAGGCGCGCTGCCTCCGGATCGGAAGGGTGGCCTGATCGAAATTGGCCGACACGATCCCCGCTGGCGTGGACTCGACGAGCAGCTCGGTCATTGCCTCGACTCGAGCGGCGGCGTCGGCGTACGCCTCATCGACTCGTTCGTCGGTGTTGTCAAAGTTGATCGCGTTGGCAACCAGCCAGACCTCGCCGTTGTGATGATCGAGCACGGCAAGGTCGGATGCCAGCAGGAATGCGAGCTCGGGGATCTTCAGGTCGTCGATGCAGGAGTCTGGTAGTCGCTCCAGGCGGCGTACCGCGTCATAGCTGAGATAGCCAACCAGACCGGACGTGAACGGCGGCAAGCCTTCACCGCGAGGGGTGTGCAGTAGGCGCAACGTCTCGCGTACGGCGGTCAAAGGGTCACCCCCGGTGGGCAGCCCCACAGGAGCATGCCCGCTCCACGTGGCCTGGCCGTTTCGTTCAATAAGCGTTGCCGCAGCACGGACCCCGACGAAGGAGTAGCGCGACCATACGCCTTGCTCAGCCGACTCCAGCAGGTAAGTACCGGGTCGGTTCCGAGCCAGCTTGCGATAGAGCCCGATCGCCGTCTCGGCATCTGCCAGGAGTCGGCGGTAGACCGCAATGACACGCCGTTCCACGGCGAGCTTGCCGAACTCATCCAGCGTCGGAGAAAACTCGGTCACAGATCTGCATCCTCAACTCGCTGAGCGATCACCGCGGGTAGTGGACGCCCGTCGAAGCAAGTGTCGTCGCCGGTATGACAGGCAGGGCCCTCTTGATGCACCTTGACGAGCACGGCGTCGCCATCGCAGTCCAGCCGGACTTCGCGTACCCACTGGCGGTGACCACTCGTCTCACCCTTCACCCAGTACTCCCCACGACTGCGGGAAAAGAACGTGGAGCGTCCCGTGGTCAGGGTCCTATGCAGCGCAAGATCGTCCATCCAGCCCACCATCAGCACCGCACCGGTGGAGTCCTCCTGAATGACGGCCGCAATCAATCCAGCTGGATCGCGCTTGAGCAGTGCAGCGATCTGGGGGTCGAGGGTGCTCCCGTCGGAAGCCGTGGTTGGGTCCTTCACGCGCCCCATTGTTCCAATGTCGGGCCACACCAACCTTGAGCTTTCCGAGCAGTGACAATTCTGCTTCGGCTGTGACTTCTGCGGTACCGCTACCATGGACGCTCGTGACGTTTGCCAGGTCCGAACGAGCCGAGCTGTGTGATCTGCTCGACCAGGTCGGACCGCACGCACCGACGCTGTGTGAGGGCTGGGACAGCCACGACCTGGCTGCGCACCTTTGGATTCGCGAAACGGATCCGGTCGGTGCAAGCGGCATCGTGGCAAAGCCGCTATCTAGCTTGTACGAGCGCCGGATGGCCGAAATCAAGCAGCGATGGGAATATCCGGAGCTAGTCGATCGAGTCCGCCGAGGGCCTGCGCGATTCTCGATCTTCGCGATACCCGGCGTCGACGAGGGCGCGAATACCACCGAGTTCTTCATTCATCACGAAGACGTACGCCGCGCTGGCGATTCTCCACAGACCTCGCGGCACCTCGGCGACGATGTCGAGGAGTGGATGTGGCGACGGCTCAAACTGCTGGGTCGAGCATGGTTCCGGCGAGTACAGGTAGGGGTTGTCCTGGAGCGCCTGGGCTCGGCCGACGCCGACGGAGCGCCCGAGGCAATTCGAGCCGTAAGTGGTTCCTCCATCGTCACGCTCGTCGGCAATCCCAGCGAACTGATGTTGTACGCGCACGGCAGGACCAGTGTCGCGGAGATCAAGCTGGTGGGCGAGCCGGACGCGATTGAGATCTTGAATTCATCAGATTTGCGGACCTGAGAGCTGTCTTGACTCGCCGGGCCAGACTGTGAGGGTGACCGCGACCTCGATGCCTATCAAGCATCGAGTCCAGCGGCTCATCAAGCATCGAGTCCAGCACTCGAGCCTCTTAGCGGCCTGTGGTGCGCTCTTGTTGGTAACCGGCTGTACCAACGCGGCCAATGAACCAAGTCCCGAGACCCGGACAGTTGGACCGACTCCGGCATCCTCAGCGCCGCCGGCAAGCTCAGATTCTGTCAGTCCACGTCCGACCAGCCCTTCACCGAGCACCGTGCAGTCGCGCGGTGAGCCTCGGGCCCGTGAGATCGCCTCTGATCTGGAGGCGCCATGGGGGCTGGTGCCACTGAAAGACGGCAGCTTCCTGATCAGTGAACGCGACGCGCGGAAGATCATCTCTGTTAGGGATGGGTCAAGATCGACGGTCAGGACCATCGACGAAGCAGATCCTGCCGGTGAGGGCGGACTACTCGGCTTGGCCATTACCCCCGACGAAAAGACCGTCTTCGCCTACTACACGGCCGCAGATGACAACCGCATCGTCTCGATGAGCTGGGACGGTCGCGATCTGAGCTCGCCCAAAGTCATTCTCAAAGGCATTCCCAAGGGTTTCATCCACAACGGCGGCCGGATGGTTGTCGGTCCGGACGGTTATCTCTATGTCGGGACCGGCGAAAGCGGAAGCGGCCGGCTGTCGCAGAAAAAGGACTCACTCGGCGGCAAGATCCTGAGACTTCGGCTCGACGGTAGACCCGCGCCCGATAATCCATTCGGCAATGAGGTCTTCAGTTACGGACATCGCAACGTTCAAGGGCTCGCTTTCGACGAGGAGGGTCGATTGTGGGCCAGCGAGTTCGGCCAACAAACCTGGGACGAACTGAATCTGATCAAAAAAGGCGCCGACTATGGGTGGCCAGAGGTAGAGGGCTCGGGAAACGTCAAAGGAATGACCAATCCCAAGGTCGTGTGGCGCACCAGTGACGCCTCACCGTCTGGGTTGGCGTACTGGCAGGGCAGTTTGTGGATGGCCGGATTGCGTGGGGAACGGCTCTGGCAGATTCCGCTTGATGGCACCAAGACAGGCGATCCGGTCGCTCACTTCAGAGGAGATTACGGCCGGCTCCGGACGGTGCAGGTCGCTAGCGACGGCAACAGCCTGCTGTTGACCGACTCCAACACCGATGGCAGGGGCGATCCGGCAAGGAACGACGACCGCTTGTTCCAGATCACCCGATAGAGGTCAGCTTCCAGTGAAGTCAACAGCAGCACGCACGGTCGTTGTGATCATCGGCGGGCTAGCCGTACTTGTCGGTGGCGTCTGGATTGGTCAAGGCGCCGGATTGATCAAGGGCAGCTTTATGACCGGCAGTGCTACCTGGCTGGCCATCGGACTGCTATGTCTGGTCGCAGGCTTGTTCTTGATCTTCTTGGCCCTGCGGCGGCGCTCCAACCGGAGCGCGCGAGGTGATCGCTAGACTCCCCGCTGTCTCTTTAACCGGTCCAGCCTTCGCTGCTGTCGCCAGACCCGCCAAGCGCCTTCGAATAATCAGGCAATTGCTGCACGGACCAGCGGTTGCCATCGGGATCGCGAAAGAACACAAATGATCCCCAAGGCTGCACGTCAACGTCGCTGACATCGACCCCCCGTCCGGCAAGCTCCGCTCGGGCCTGATGGATGTCGCTGACCACGACCTGGAGGTTGTCCAATGCACCGGGCGCTAACTGCGTCAGTCCCTTGCCGATTGTGATCGAGCAGGCAGAACCTGGCGGGGTCAACTGCACAAAGCGAATCTCCTCACTCACTGTGTGGTCGTGGTCAAGGACGAAGCCGGCCTGATCGACGTAAAAGGCTTTGGCGCGATCGACATCGCTAACCGGTACCCCGACCAGTTCAAGTTTGAAATCCATACCCTCGACGTTATCGGCACACTCTGACAGTTTCATGCGCCTCTTTGTCTGTTCGAGCGACGCCTCTGTGGAAGCGTGGCCCCATGGCGACGAGTCGTCTCCCCAAGCTCCTGTCGTGGACCGTGCTTGTCCCGATCCTGGCGGTGGCCTTACTAGCACTCACCTGGGGTCGCGACCTTGCGGTCCTCGTCCAGATTGTCGTGGCCTTCGCACTGGCGGGCGCGGTTCTCGCTGGTGTACACCACGCCGAGGTCGTGGCCCATCGCGTAGGTGAGCCATACGGGTCGCTGGTGCTGGCGGTCGCTGTAACGATCATCGAGGTAGGACTGATCGTGAGCTTGATGATCGGGGGCGGCCCGGGGAGCGCGTCGTTGGCCCGAGACACGGTCTTCGCCGCGGTGATGATCACCTGCAACGGCATCGTCGGTATCTCTCTCTTGATCGGCGCAGTGCGCTATCACATGACGATCTTCAATGCGGAAGGATCAGGAGCAGCATTGGCCACTGTGACTACGTTGGCAACGTTGAGCTTGGTGCTGCCGACCCTCACCACCAGCCACCCGGGTCCGGAGTTCACGCCTGCCCAGCTCGCCTTTGCCGCCATCGCCTCACTGGCCTTGTACGCGGTATTCGTCATCACACAGACGGTTCGGCATCGCGACTTTTTCCTGCCATTGACCTCTGCAGGGGAGGTGGTGGAGTCCGAAGAGCACGCCGATCCACCCAGCGGGAGAGCCGGACTAGCCAGCCTTGGGCTGCTGTTGCTGGCACTGATCGCCGTGATCGGCTTGGCCAAGGTCGAGACACCAGCAATCGAAGCGGGCGTGGCCGCGGTCGGATTCCCTGAGTCGTTCGTTGGAGTGGTGATCGCGCTTCTGGTGCTGTTGCCTGAGACGCTGGCGGCGGCCAGGGCGGCACGTCGTGATCGAATCCAGATCAGTCTCAACCTTGCGTTTGGCTCTGCAATGGCCAGCATTGGGCTGACGATCCCAGCCATTGCTGTC
>DATCXA010000162.1:0-8110 GCA_036566085.1 Propionibacteriaceae bacterium | reverse complement strand
CACAGCCACGCGAAGCGCCAGATCGTCGCGGCCTTCAGTCTCCAGGAGCGTCTTCACCTTGGCTGCCGCCTCGTCGGTCAAGATGATGCCGTCAGTTACGGGGGGGCTGTCGAAGGTCTGTTCTGTTGCCGTCATGGTGTCAGTCTAAAGGGGGTGGCTAGGCCGTCCAAGCCGATGGGACGTGTGCCGCGTCACCAAGTCCAGGAACGGGCCACCCTTCGCGCGGTCGCCGAGAGCTCGGTCTCGCTGACGTCGCCGCGCGGATCATCGAGTACTGACTCGCGCACGGCGTACGCCGCCTCGACGCCCATGGTGCGCATTTCTCGTGAGCCAATGACTACCTCGCCGGCAATGACAATGCATGGGCTCAAGACACCAGACGCGGCCTCCGCCATGGCGGCTACCACACCGCCACCGCGGCTCGCGAAGTCGAAAACCGAGCAGCCCGTTGCAACAAGATCGACCTGGCGCAGGCCAGTCTGCCCTTGGGGCGAGCTAAGCGCGAGGGCCGGCCCAGTAGTCAGCCGGCCGCCAAGTGCAAGAACGGCGAAGCCCAAGCCGCCGCATGCTCCGGCGCCGTGCGCAGCTGCGTCGCTTGGGGAGGCAAACTTGGCAAAGGCCTCGAGGGCCGCGTCGGTGCTAAGCATCAGGTCCGCTTCCTCGCCCGCCTCGCGACCAGTGACCGCTGTGATGCCCCGCAAACCCAGCAGCGGTCGAGCAAGCTGGGCAACGGGTATCACACCGATGAGCTCGGTCTTCTCGAGCAGCGCGCGAGCTGGCGCAAGATCAAGCTGGCTGAGCCCATGGAGCCCGGCAACACCTTGATCGAGCGGTCGATCACCGACAGCGCCTAGCGCGGCCAGCATGCCGGCACCGGCGTCATGAACCCAGAGGCCCGTAAGGTCGACCAAGATCCGATCTGGTGGTTCGCTACGGACCACCGCGGCGACGGCCTCACCGATAGAGCGAGACGACTGCTGGTACGGAATACCAGCCCCTTGACTACCTTGATCGGATCCCTGTACCCGAACAACAGCGGTGCTCGATCCACTGCCAGTTGTCACAGTGCCAGTTGTCCCAGTGCCAGTTGTCACAGCGCGACCATCGATTACCTGCGTTGATGTCGTGATGCCCGCCAGGTCTGCGTATGCAGCGACGAAGCCAGCGCCGGCCTCCCCGATTGGCAATACCGCTACCTCGGCGCCCGGCCGCCAGCCAGCGGCGATGACCTCACCAGCGTTGCGCGAAGACATCGCGCCAATCGAATCGGTTGCGACGAGGATCCGCACGTGTCAGTTCTCCCTTTGTCGGCGGCGGCTGCCATCGTAGAGACCGAGCCGTCAGAGTGCAGATCCGCGCCTGGGTACATTTGGTGCGTGGCCACCACACCTTCAACGACCGCGCTCGAGTCCGGAACGCCGCTGTCGCTATTCGTTCTAGGGCGGGACGCCGACCCGCGGTCAGAGCGAGGCGTCGAGTGTCCGGGCGACTTGCCACCGGCCTCCGATCCAGCGCTCGTGGAGCGCGCCAGGCGAGCCAAGGCAGCTCTCGGAGATCGGCTCTTCGTCCTTGGTCATCATTACCAGCGCGACGAGGTCATCCAATTCGCTGACGTCACCGGCGACTCATTCAAGCTGGCCCGCGACGCCGCGGCTCGGCCGAACGCCGAGTTCATTGTGTTCTGTGGCGTGCACTTCATGGCTGAGTCGGCCGACATCTTGACCTCGCCGGAGCAGAAGGTGATTTTGCCTGACCTGGCGGCGGGATGCTCGATGGCCGACATGGCCCGGCTCGCCCAAGTCGAGGATGCCTGGGATGTGCTCGCAGACGCGGGAGTCGCGAATGTCACTGTGCCGGTGACATACATGAACTCGTCAGCCGATATCAAGGCCTTCTGTGGCAAGCACGACGGCGTTGTCTGTACCTCGTCAAACGCCAAGTCGGTCCTCCAGTGGGCTCTCAAGCGGGGCCAGAAGGTGCTGTTCCTGCCCGATCAGCATCTCGGCCGCAACACTGCGGTGCTCCAGATGGGCATGAATCTAGATGATTGCGTCGTCTACGACCCGCACCAGTACAACGGGGGCCTGACGGCGGAGGAACTGCAAGCCGCCACGATGATCTTGTGGAAAGGCCATTGCTCGGTACATGGACGATTCACGCCGCAAGCCGTGGACGACGTACGAGCACGTGTTCCTGGTGTCAATGTCCTAGTGCATCCGGAGTGCCAGCACGAGGTCGTCTTGAAGTCAGACTTGATCGGATCCACAGAGTTCATCATCAAGACCATCCAACAGGCCGAGCCCGGATCGAAGTGGGCCATCGGCACCGAACTGAACCTGGTCAAGCGTCTGGGACATGATCATCCGGATAAAGAAATCGTCTTTCTCGAACAGCACGTTTGCTATTGCGCCACGATGAACCGCATCGACTTGCCACACTTGGTCTGGGCGTTGGAGAACCTGGCGGAGGGCCACGTTGTCAACCAGATCACAGTCGATCCGGAGACTGAGCACTACGCAAAGGCCGCGCTACAGCGGATGCTCGACCTGCCGGGCGAGACTGCTCGGGATTGACCCCGCAGGCCGATGATTTCAGCGTTCGGACATGGTCTGATTTCCCATGGCCGAGTTCACGACGTTGCTCAAAGATCTTGCCCTGGTGGAGTCTCCACGCTGGCACGACGACCGACTCGTCTTCTCCGATTGGGCGGCCGGGGAGGTACTCTCAGTCGATCTCAACGGCGCGCGAGATCTAGTCACCCGCATCGACGCGATGCCGTTCTGCCTTGATCGGCTGCCCGATGGACGGTTGCTGATTGTCGCGGGCCAGCAGCTGCTGGCCAGGGAATCCGACGGCACACTGGCCACCTATGCCGAACTCGGGGCCGTCTCGACCAAACCATGGAACGACATCGTGACCGATGGTCGCGGCAATACCTACGTCAACAACATCGGATTCGACTTTCCCGCTGGTGAGTTCGCGCCAGGGCTGATCGCTTTGATCACCCCGGGCGGAAGAGTTCGCCAGGTTGCGGACGGCCTGGCGTTTCCAAACGGCATGGCAGTGACCGCCGACAACTCAACCTTGATCATCGCCGAGTCCTATGGCGGTGTGCTGACCGCCTACGACATCGCTCCAGACGGTGATCTGACCAATCATCGAGTCTGGGCGGATCTCCAAGGAGCGGCGCCGGACGGCATCTGTATCGATGCCGAGGGTGCCGTCTGGTTTGCCGAGGTGCCAGGTCGCCGCTGCGTTCGAGTACGCGAGGGTGGAGAGGTCTTGCGAACGATCTCCTCAGAACTCGGCTGCTTTGCCTGCATGCTGGGCGGTCCCGAGGGCACGACTCTGTTCGTGACAGCCGCCGCGTGGCCGGAGGCGATGACGCCGGGTTCGCGTACGGGTCAAATCCTTAGTGCGGAGGTTTCAGTGCCTCATGCTGGCTGGCCAGCCTAGGAGGCGCCTACCCCGGGAATAAGGCCTTCCTCTGACTCACTAAGCAGCTGCTCTACCTCTTCGAGCGTCGAGTCGGCAGCCGGCAAGATCAAGTCGGAGTCCGCTAGTTCCTCGTCCGGCACGCGGGTGCCCGTTGTACGGATGCGGTCCAGCAACGTATGAAGAGCTTTTGTCAGCTGATCTTGATCAGCCGACGCAACGGCCTGCTCAACGGCATCATCGAAGGAATTGAGTGCGCGTACGGCGTCGTCGGAAAGGCGCCACTGACCCTCGTTGAGGATCCGAACGATCATCGCAGATCACCCTGTGGCTGGGCCGGAGGAGCCTCCTGACCCTGGCTCGGAGGCGCCTGGAACTCCTGCGGTGACTGCGCGTCAAGGCTTGGCGGTTGCGCCTGGGTTGGCGGCTGCGGCGCCTGTGACGGAGCTTGCTGACCTTCAATCGCCTGAGGCGCGGCCGATGGACCAGGACCGAGTGCTGCCTTCATCCGTGCGAGCTCGCTCTCCACGTCGGAGGTGGAGGCCAACTGTTCCAACTCAAGGGTGATGTCGTCCTTGGCAATCCCGGTGGGATCGTCCAGAGCACCACTGGCCAACAGCTCATCGATGGCACCGGCACGGGCCTGCATCTGGGCTGTTTTGTCCTCGGCCCGCTGGATCGCGAGACCGACATCGCCCATCTCCTCACTGATTCCGGAGAACGCCTCATTGATTCGGGTCTGCGCCTCCGCGGCGGAGTATGTGGCCTTGATGGTCTCCTTCTTGGTGCGGAAAGCGTCCACCTTGGCCTGCAGCCGCTGGCTGGCGCGGGTGAGCTTTTCTTCCTCCCCCTGGAGCTGGGCGTGCTGAACCTGCAAGTCACTCAGCTGTTGCTGAATGCCGGACCGGCGCGTCAGGGCTTCACGCGCCAGATCCTCGCGACCGACCTCAAGCGCCTTTTGAGCCTGATTAGTCAGCTTGTCGGCCTGGGTGTTCAGCTGATTGGCCTGAAGCTCGATCCGCTTACGACTGGTCGCCACATCGGCCACGCCGCGGCGAACCTTTTGCAGCAGCTCAAGCTGGCGCTGGTAGGAATAATCGAGGGTTTGGCGCGGATCTTCCAGTTTGTCCAAGGCCTTGTCGGTCTTAGCACGGAAGATCATCGAGATCCGCTGAAAAATGCCGCTCATGAGGTGTCAGCTGGTCCTTCCAGACTCCGGTTCCACGGCCGGGGGCCGCTCGCAGGCTTCCACCGTATCTCTGGAGGAAAAGCGAACACAGCGAGGGATGAGGGTAGTTTCGTCTTTGGGGTGATCCCCTGAGACAATCCAGGGCTAGATCGCCGAACCCCTGCTCGCCCGACCCAAGAATCCGGCAAAAGAATCCAACTAAGAGGATCCAGCCAAGAGAATCCAGCACAGCACGAGATCTACGAGAGGGACCCGTGGCACTCTTCCGCCGCAATACCGAGGCCGCCGCGCCGGAGCAGCCGGCGGCAACGATTGATCATGCTCCGACGGGCAAGAAGGGCCGTCCAACGCCGACCCGTAAGGAAGCCGAGGCAGCGCGCCGCCAGCGCGTGACAACGTCGCTGAGCAAGAAAGAAGCCCGGGCCGCGGCCAGTCGCCACTCTCGAGCTGAGCGGATGAAGGCTGTCAACGCTCGAGAAGCCGCACCTGAGAAGGCGCTGATGCGTGATTACATTGATGCGCGCTTTAACCTCGGCGAGTTCCTGCTGCCCTCCGTTGTGGTGATCTTGGCCGTAACCCTGCTCGGCAGTTATTGGCCCAGCGTGACTGTGATCGCCACACTGGCAATGTACTTGTTCATCTTCGCAGTATTCGTCGACGCGTCTTTGATGTGGCGAGGCTTCAAGAAGGTGCTAGCCGCCCGGCTGCCGAAGGCGTCGCCGAAGGGCCTGCTGGTATACGGAATGACCCGTAGCACCCAGATCCGCAGGTTCCGCTCACCTGCTCCTCGAATCAAGCGCGGAGACCCCTACTGAGGTGCCTGCAGAAGTGATCCGATGAGCTGGCACTGGGTGCCCGACCAGAAACCCGCGTCCAGCCGATCCAATCCCGATCTGCCCTCGATCAGCCGGAACTTCCAGACCCAGGGTGAGGCGGAGAGCTGGCTCGGTGAGTTCTATCCGAGTTTGTTGGCTGCCGGCGTGCGCGCGGTCAGCCTCTATGAGGCCGACCGGCTCGTGTACGGACCCATGTCGCTGGAGCCCGACGTCTAGGCGCTGTGCTGAGCTGCTTACGCAGTCGACGCTCGTAGCTCGGCGACCGCTAAGGTCTATTGGTGGCGACCCCTGACTACATCGCCGCGATTCGACGCGGGTACGGACACGGCAGGCTACTGCTGCCAGGCGTGTCTGCGGTAGTGCTCCGTGCTGATCTTGAG
The DNA here is from genome assembly GCA_036566085.1 of Propionibacteriaceae bacterium. Lineage (GTDB taxonomy): Bacteria > Actinomycetota > Actinomycetes > Propionibacteriales > Propionibacteriaceae > Microlunatus. The sequence continues at coordinate 2,270 of DATCXA010000162.1, read as the reverse complement.
CCTGGCCGAGTGCATCTCTTGCTGACACGACGCAGCGATACCGGGCGGTGGAGCTTGCCCGCAGGCATTGTGGAACCGTTCGAGCAGCCCGCCGCTGCGATCCTTCGGGAGCTGCTTGAGGAGACTAGAATCACTGCCGAGGTCGAGCGGCTCGCACTATTACGGACCGACCCTGACGTCGTATACCCCAACGGCGACAGGTGCCAGTTCGTGGCAATGTGCTTCCGATGCCGCTATCTATCTGGTGAGGCCCAGGTGGGAGATGAGGAATCCACCGAGGTCGCCTGGTTTTCCGCCGATGAACTACCCGATGAGCTCACCGACATCCAAATACGCCGCATCCGCTGCGCCTTGGAAGATCGAGACGATTGCGTTTTCGATCTCTAGTACACCCCTCTTATTGCAGACACTACTCAACCCTCCCGGACACCAGGAGTAACAAACGGCGGCTTGGTGATCACAAAAGATTCCTGACGGTTCCTAATGTCCACGGTCGCCACGTCATCGTTGTTCAGACCGGCCTCGATCAACGCCAGCGCGATGCCAATCTTGAGCGTCGGCGAGAAAGTCCCGGATGTGACCGTGCCAACCTCGCGACCATCAGGAGCGCGCACGATCATTCCTGGCCGCGGAATCCCTCGGCCGACCGCTCGCAAACCTCGCAGCAGGCGCTTCGGGCCGGCCTGTTTCTCGGCGCGAAGGGCTTCAGCTCCAAAGAAGTTTTCCTTGTCCCAGCCCACTGCCCAGCCGAGCCGGGCCTGCACGGGAGTGATTGTTGGTGAAATGTCTTGACCGTGCAATGGATAGCCCATCTCGGTACGCAGCGTGTCCCGTGCCCCTAGCCCGGCGGGCTGCAACCCATAGGGCTCGCCTGCGGCTAGCACCGCATCCCACACGCCGACGGCAGCGTCGAACGGAACCACCAGCTCATAGCCGCGCTCCCCCGTATAGCCAGTTCGGCAGACAGTCACCGGCGTCTCCTCGTAACGAGTACCGACAAAGCTCATGTAGTTGTGGCCCGTTGGTAAGCCGATGGCCGACAGCACCTCGTCCGACAAGGTGCCCTGAACGGCCAGCACAGCGAAGTCGCGATGCCGGTTGGTCACCGCGACATCGGCAGGCGCAGCTTCGGACAGCAGTGCGACGACTCGCTCACAATTGGCCGCATTGGGGATCAGGAAGACCTCGTCTGGAGACTTCAGGTAAGCGATCATGTCGTCCACTACCCCACCGTCCTCAGTACAGAGCAGCGTGTACTGGGCCTGACCCGGTGTGATCTTGCCGAGGTCGCCAGTCAGACATCGATTGACGAAGTCGGCCGCACCTGGACCGGCCACAGTCGCCTTGCCGAGGTGGCTGACGTCGAAGATGCCGACAGCGTTGCGGACCGCTGCGTGCTCGGCCAGCACTCCGGCACCGGCGTACTCCAAGGGCATCGTCCAGCCACTGAACGCCGCAAACTTGGCGCCTGCCGCGACATGCCGTTCATGCAGCGGCGACTTCAGTCGTTCGCCGGTTTCGCCGTTCTCCCCCATACGCCACTCCATTTCTTCGAAGTGCTGTCGGCCAGAATCGAGTACGCCCAGGACGTGGGGCTAACCTGTTCAAGCCTCATTTGATCACGCCTAGCAACCAAAGGATGTTCTCATCGTGCCCAGTCGGATGCTGCCCTCGCTCGCTATCGCCAAGGCAATGCCGCGCAATGTTGACGTGCTCGTGGTGGGTTTGAGCGATGGAAAGATACGGGGTGTACCGGAGCCAGTCGCTAAGGCGTTCACGAAGCGCTTCGGCGTATCTGTTAGCGAAATGGCAACCTCGCTCGGGGCCAAGTCGAGTGCCGATACCAAGCGAACGCTTCCGGCAGCTGGCGATGGACCTCGCATTGTGGTGGTCGGCCTGGGATCCGATCAGCCGAGCGGGGAGGACTTGCGGCGTGCGGCCGGAGCAGGCGTACGCCATGCGGCGTCCCTGGCCGAGAGCCAGAACCTGACCGTGGCTGTGTCCCTGGGTGCCGCCGATTCAGATCAGCTGGCTGGCGTTGCAGAGGGTGCGCTGCTGGGCAGCTATCGGTATGCGCCGATCAGCGCCGCTCCCGACAACAGCGGCAAGATAGCCGCGATCGCTGTGATTGACGAGAACGCGGTCAAGGATGCCGCCACGGTTGCATCGGCCGCCGAGATCGTCGTGCAGGCTGTGGTGACGGTGCGCGAATGGGTGAACATCCCAGCGAATCTGCTCTATCCGGAGTCGTTTGCCGAGCAGGCGCGAAC
>DATCXA010000159.1:0-8117 GCA_036566085.1 Propionibacteriaceae bacterium | reverse complement strand
AGGTTTCCGACAGGGAGTGAGGGTGTACGCATGACAACGTCCGCGCTCCGCGATCTGGTCACCCGGCATCCCGGGCGAGCGGACCAGCAGCCGTTCCTGGAGGTTGTTGATCTTCATGTGCACTTCCCAACCGACGACGGGTTGGTGAAATCGGTCGATGGACTGAGCTTTGCGCTTGACCGCGGCCGAACCCTTGGCATTGTGGGGGAATCAGGCTCGGGAAAGAGCGTGACCAGCTTGGCGATCATGGGCTTGCACACCCGGCCGGCTTCCGAGCAGACCCGCCCCGGTGCTCAGCTCAGCGGCGAAATTTATCTCGACGGGGATGAGTTGCTGGGCAAGACTCCGGAATATGTCCGGAGCCTGCGCGGCAAGCGGATGGCCATGATCTTCCAGGACCCGCTCTCGGCGATGAACCCCTACTACACCGTGGGTCACCAGATCATTGAGGCCTACCGCATCCACAATTCGGTCAACAAGAAGGTGGCGCGCAAACACGCCATTGAGATGCTCGGCCGGGTAGGCATCCCCGAACCAAGCCGCCGGATCGACGCGTATCCGCATCAGTTCTCGGGCGGGATGCGGCAGCGGGCCATGATCGCTATGGCGCTGTCCTGCGATCCAGACCTGCTTATCGCGGACGAGCCGACTACTGCTCTCGACGTCACTGTCCAGGCCCAAATCCTTGATCTCATCCGGGATCTGCAACGCGAATTCAACTCATCCGTCGTCTTGATCACCCACGACCTGGGCGTTGTTGCCGAGCTGGCAGATGACGTACTGGTGATGTATGCCGGTCGGGCGATGGAATACGGCAGCGCCGAACAGCTCTTCAATCGGCCCGCCCATCCCTATACCTGGGGATTACTTGGGTCGATGCCGCGTTTTGACCGGACCAGGAGCGAGCGGCTGCTCGCGATCAAGGGCTCACCACCGAGCCTGATCAACGTGCCTCCGGGCTGCCCGTTCCACCCTCGTTGCGAGTACGCCGCACGGAACGGCGGTCTTAGCGAGGACATCCGTCCCGAACTGATCCCGGTCGAACCCGGCCACACCGTGGCCTGCCATCTGTCCCAGACCGACCGCGAACAGATCTGGGAACACGAGATTGCGCCGCAGTTATGACTGCGCCCATCCAGAAGCCTGCGGGACCGGGCGTCGATCAGGAATCGGACTTGATCATTGTCGAAGGGTTGATCAAGCATTTTCCGATCCGTGCTGGGATCATGCGCCGCCAGGTGGCGGCGGTTCAAGCGGTGGACGGAGTGAATTTCTCCGTCAAACGAGGCGAAACGTTCTCGATTGTCGGTGAGTCAGGGTGCGGCAAATCGACGACGGCGCGGCTGCTGACTCGGCTCCTCGAGCCGACAGCGGGGAAGATCACGTTCGAGGGCCGCGACATCAGCCACCTGAAGGATGGGGCGATGCGGCCGTTGCGGCGCGACGTCCAAATGATCTTCCAAGACCCGTACTCCTCGCTGAATCCCCGGCACACGGTGGGCAAGATCGTGGGTGCGCCATTCCGCATTCAGGGCGTAGATCCGCCGGGTGGAGTGAAGAAGGCGGTTCAGGACTTGCTGGCTGCGGTCGGTCTCAATCCCGAGCACTACAACCGCTATCCGCACGAATTCTCCGGAGGCCAGCGGCAACGCATTGGCATCGCCCGGACCCTGGCACTGCGCCCTCGGCTGATCGTTGCCGACGAGCCGGTGTCTGCCCTGGACGTCTCAATTCAGGCACAGATCATCAACCTGCTGGAGGACCTGCAATCCGAGTTCGATCTGACATACGTGATCATCGCCCACGACTTGTCGGTAGTGCGCTATGTCTCGGATCGGGTCGCCGTGATGTATCTCGGCAAGATCGTCGAACTTACCGACGCCGAGGTGTTGTACGGGGCGCCGATGCATCCGTACACGGTCGCGCTGATGTCAGCCGTGCCGGTCCCCGACACTCGACGCCGTCAGGAGCGGGAACGGATCCTGCTAAGCGGTGACGTGCCGAGTCCGATCTCACCCCCGCCGGCATGCCGGTTCCACACCCGATGCTGGAAGGCGCAGGAGATCTGCCGTACTGAGGAGCCGCCGCTGGTCGAGCTGCTGCCCCGACACCACGTGGCCTGCCACTTCCCCGAGAACTATCCAGATCAGGCGGTAAACGCGACCAGTCCTGAAGCTAGCCTCCGGTGATGATCAATTCATGAACGCCGGAGACCAAGAGCGCGACGGCGTCTCATTCACCCACCTAGATCAAGAACTCTTCGATGGTGCCGGTGCGACAAAGCGGGACCTCATCGACTACTTCGGTGCGGTTGACGCTCGCATCCTGCCCTGCTTGCGCGACCGGCCGCTGTCTGTCATCCGCATCCGACCCGGTCAGCCGCCATTCATGCAGAAGAACCTTCCCAAGTACACACCGGAGTGGGTCGCCAGAACGCAGATCTGGGCCGATGCCTCTCGGCGGGAAGTTTCCTACGCCCTGTGCAATGACCGTCGGACACTGCTGTGGTTCGCCAACCAGCGTGCCGTGGAATACCACGTCACGCTCTTCGGCGTCAGCCATCCGATGTACCCCGACTATCTGATACTTGATCTGGATCCTCCAGAGGGAGCGACGTTCGATGTGGTCGTGCAGGCTGCCCAACTGGTCCGCCAAGCGCTGGACGAAGCGGGCATGGCTGGTGCTGTCAAAACGAGCGGCGCGAAGGGCGTGCATATATTCGTGCCGCTAGCGCCCGAGACCTCACCGGAGGATGCGGCTGCTGCAACTAGGGCCGTGGCCGTACGCGCCGAGCGGATCGATCCAGACTTAGCAACAACTGCCTTTGTCAAGGAAGAGCGGGAGGGCAAGGTCTTCCTGGACTCGACACGTGCCGGCGGCGCCACCGTCGTGGCCGCGTACAGTCCACGGATCCGGCCCGGCGTATCCGTCTCGTTTCCGGTGTCCTGGGATGACCTTGACCGAGTGGTGCCTGCTGACTTCACTATCCACAATGCGGCGGGGCTCTTGGATGGGACCGATCCGTGGGCCGACCACATGCCCAAACCTCAGCAACTCACTGCTGATTTATTGGCCGAGGGCCACACCATTCCTGTTGCCCGTGTCCAGGCGATGCATGAGGGCAAGCGGCGGGCCCGGATGCGTCGCGACTCTGCGCCCTAAGCCCGCTTTGATGCGCCCGCATCATGCGCTCTGACTTTCCGGAAAGATGTGCGCATGATTGAGATCGACGTCATCCTGCTCGTGGGTGCTGTCGTCTTGATCGCCGCAATCATCGCCGCTCGGATCGGCGCTCGGATCGGCCTACCATCCCTGCTGCTGTTCCTCGGACTCGGTCTGGTGATGGGCGAGTCCGTCATCGGGATCCCCTTCGACAATGTCCATCTTGCACAGGCGTTGGGGTTCGCCGCCCTGGTAGTGATTCTTGCTGAGGGCGGACTCACCACAAGGTGGAGCGACATTAGGTCCTCCGCCATCTTGGCTGCATTGCTCGCCACTGTCGGGGTGGGAATCAGCGTCGGCCTGATGACTCTTTTCGGGCACTATGTCCTGGGATTGCCCATCTGGATTGCGATGCTGCTGGGCGCGGTCACGTCCCCGACCGATGCCGCAGCGGTCTTCTCCGTGCTCCGCAATGTTCCGATTCCGCATGCACTGCGAGGCGCGCTGGAAGCCGAGTCTGGTCTCAACGATGCACCAACCGTGCTGCTGGTGATGGTCGCCAGCTCACTTGCGGTCGGCCAGCCTGCCGAGGTCGGCGTTCTCGGGCTCTTCGGCTTGATCGTGCTCGAGCTGCTGGGCGGCGTTGTCATTGGTGGTGGTCTTGGGTGGCTTGGAGCGCAGATTTTGCGCCGCGTCGCACTGCCCTCTTCCGGGCTCTATCCACTCGCGATCTTGGTCTGGACCGTGTTCGCGTATGGAATCACCGCGCTCATCCACGCCAGCGGATTCGCGGCTGTCTATGTTTGCGCGCTCATTCTTGGCAATCTCCAACTGCCGCACCGCGCCGCGACCCGCTCTTTTGTGGAAGGCATTGGCTGGATCGCCCAGATCGGCCTCTTCGTCATGCTCGGCCTGCTTGCTTTCCCCGATCGCGTCACTCTTCAGGCCGCGCTCATCGCGATTACGGCGGGCCTCTTCCTCACACTCGTTGCTCGGCCCGCTTCGGTTGTGGCGTCCACTATCTGGTTCAAGGTTCCAGTGCGGCATCAGGTGTTTTTGTCCTGGGCCGGGTTGCGGGGGGCCGTTCCCATTGTCCTGGCCACTATTCCGCTGGCCCAGGAGGTTGCAGGCGCGGAATTCCTTTTCGACGTGGTGCTGGTTTTTGTCATTGTCTTTACCTGCCTGCAAGGTCCGACGCTGCCCTTCGTGGCCCGGCTACTCGGGCTGGTTGACGATGAAACAGCACAAGACGTTGAGGTCGAGCTGGCACCGCTAGACAAGATCTCGGCCGATCTGTTGCAGGTACGCATCCCGGCCAAGTCGCGGCTCATCGGTGTCGAAGTGGCCGAGCTTCGGCTTCCCAAAGACACCGTCGTGTCCTTGATCATCCGAGATGATCGACCCTTCTATCCAGGTGGCCGAGAACGGATCCAGGCGGGCGACGAGTTGCTCATCGTGACGCCTGAGGATCAACGAGCCAACACCGAGGAACGCCTTCGGGCCGTGGGGCAGCGCGGTCGACTCGCCCGCTGGCGCTCGAGCGCTGCAGAGTGAGAGATCGATCGACCCATACGGGGTGCTCAGGGCGTCTCGGCAGGCGGGGGCTTGTAGAGCTCCTGTACAGCAGCCTCGATGTCCTCGTTGGCCGTATCGACGGGCTCCATATACAAGCGCGCCTCAGCGATCAGGTCGTTGCGTACGACGAAGATTGTGACGCCACGCATGGCAAACGCTGAGCCATCCAGGTGCCGCCCATGCCAATACCACTCGGCCCATTCGGTATTGCCGTCGATGGAGTAAGACATCAGCTTCGAAACAAAGTCCGGCACGCCCTCAAAAACCGCTGTCCAGTTTTCTAAGACCTGCGTACGGCCAACGAACGCTCGGCCGGCGTGCAACGGCTGAGAGCTGGCGTAGTCCTCGGCGAACAGCGCTGCCATGCCCTCGGCGTCATGGGCGTTCTGCGCATTCCGCAGCCGCTCGAGCATCGTCGGAATAGTCCACCAGCCTCGAGTCAGCCGCCGAGGGCGGGGGTGGCGCTCGGAGTCTGGGAGGGGAGACACACCGTGTCGGCCTCCACCCGATAGGTGGTCTTGGCCTTGTTGTCGAAGCCTCCGTACTTATTGCCCACGAGTACGTCGACCGTACGATCTACCCGTTGGTCGGCGCGTACGACCGACTCCTTGAAGAAGGTCTTGACGAACTTCACCTCGGGATTGTTCACGTCAGCGCCGACGATCACCGTCTTCTGGATCTTCTCGACGGTGTTGGTGGTCAGTGTGACGCGGAAACCTTTGCCTCGTAACGACCGCCCGACATCGGCTGCCAGGCCCTTGCGATCGCCACCGTTGTACACCCTGACCACGACCTGGCTGGTCTTCAGCTGACCGTTAGGGAGGTTCTGGACGACGCAGGGTTCGGGAGGCAGCGCCGGGACCGGCTTGATGATGTTGTTATAGCCCCAATAGGCGCCGTACAGCAGAACTCCGAACAAGATCAGGAGGGTAACAGGGGTTCGTGCCACGCGGAAAATCCGACCGATCAACGTCGAACTCCTTTACCTCCGCAGCGGCCCCGATGCGTGAGTTCCCCGAGCTCCTCCCGTGCCCGACTACCCCCCGTGCGGGTGAGCCTACCTGGAGTTCGGCGTTACTTCAGGTCAAGCACTCGGGCATGCATGGTCTGTCGCTGCTGGAGCGCCGCGCGCAGCGCGCGGTGCAACCCGTCCTCGAGATAAAGCTCTCCGCGCCACTGCACGACGTGGGCAAACAGGTCGCCATAGAACGTTGAATCTTCTTCCAGCAGTGCTTCCAGATCCAGCGTCCGCTTTGTGGTGACGAGCTGGTCCAAGCGCACCTGGTGCGGGGCGATCGCCGCCCACTGCTTCTGGACGTAACCATGATCTGGGTACGGGCGTACGTCCCCGACGCGCTTGAAAATCACTGTGACACTCTAATCAAGTTGGGGACGGCAACTCCACGGTCCGTCGTTACGATTTGGCACATGAGTGAGCCGGTCGCCGAAGAACTCTCTGAGGACGTACAACAAATCGTTCAGGGTTACACCTTCGACGAGCCGGCCATCGAGCTTGGTGTCTTGATGGAGAACGACGCACCGATTCCATCCGCTGTGGTCCGTATCCCGTTGAGCATGCTGAATCGGCACGGGCTGGTGGCCGGCGCCACCGGTACGGGCAAGACCAAGACGCTGCAATTGATGGCCGAGCAGATCTCTGCAGCGGGCGTGCCGGTCTTTGCGGCCGATATCAAGGGTGACCTCTCAGGGATTGCCTCGCCGGGACAGCCGAACGACAAGCTGCTGGCGCGTACCCAGAAGATCGGCCAGAACTGGCAGCCGAAAGCCTGCCCGACGGAATTCTTTGCGCTCGGCGGACAAGGAAATGGCGTACCGCTGCGGGCGACTATGAGCTCGTTTGGACCGGTGTTGTTGTCAAAGGTGCTTGGCCTCAACGACGTACAGGAGTCCTCGCTGGGCCTGGTGTTCCATTACGCCGACCAGGCCGGACTGCCCCTGCTCGACCTGAAAGACCTGCGGGCAGTGCTGATGCATCTGACCAGCGACGAGGGCAAGGCGGAGCTGAAGAACATCGGCGGTTTGAGTGCCTCGACGATCGGCGTAATCCTCCGGACCTTGATCAACTTTGCCGACCAGGGTGCCGAGGCCTTCTTCGGGGAGCCAGAGTTCGACACGGCCGACCTACTGCGGGTCACGCGCGACGGACGCGGTGTGGTCTCGCTCCTGGAGCTGCCCAATCTGATGGACCGGCCAGCGGTCTTCTCCACCTTTTTGATGTGGCTGCTTGCCGATCTGTTCCATGAGCTGCCTGAGGTCGGCGACATCGACAAGCCGAAGTTGGTCTTTTTCTTTGACGAAGCGCACCTGCTCTTCGACGACGCTTCCAAGGCGTTCCTGGACGCCATTGCGCAAACCGTGCGGCTGATCCGCTCCAAGGGTGTCGGAATCTTCTTCGTCACTCAAACGCCGAAGGATGTGCCCGACGACGTACTGGCCCAGCTGGGATCGCGTGTGCAGCATCAGCTCCGCGCCCATACGCCGAACGAAGCCAAAGCTCTCAAGCAAACGGTCGCTACTTTTCCGAAGTCGCACTACGACCTGTCGGAAGCACTGCAGCAGCTCGGCATTGGCGAAGCGATCGTGACGGTGATGGATCCCGACGGAGCGCCGACGCCTGTGGCGTGGACCCGGATGCGGGCGCCTGAGTCGCTGATGGCGCCGACGCCGGATGAGGTACTACGGCCGGGGATCGCGGCCTCGGCACTCATGGCCAAATACGGCCAATCGCTTGATCGCGACTCAGCCCACGAGATCCTCGCGCGGAAGCTGCAGGCAGGAGCTGAGGAGGCAGAGCGCGAGCGCCTGGACAAGGAGGCCTCGGCTCGGGCGGCGGCTGAAGCCAAGGAGCGGGAGCGAGCGCAGGCTCAAGCTGAGCGCGAGGCCCGGGCGGCCGCGCGGACGCGTTCAGGTACGCCGCAACGCCGCGAGAAGTCCATGGTGGAGCAGATCACGGGCTCGAGTGCGTTCAAGCAGTTCGCGCGAACGGCCGGGACGGAGATCGTTCGGAGCATCTTTGGCACGGCGCGCCGCCGGAGATCATGATCAAGTACAAGGCGAACACCTCGTCTCTTTCCGCGTGAACAATCGGCTCGCGACATATTCCAGTTCTAAGCTGCTCGCGCAATCGCGCGTGGAATCCGCCTACTTCGTCGTCGCTCGCAGAGGAAAGCGCCTCCGCTCACTCCTCCTCAGCACGGCGGCCCGCGATTTCCCGACGCTCGCAGCTTTGATCACCGTTAGCAGCGATCCCTGGGCCGCGCAATTGGATTATTCGGGAGGGCATAGGGTGGACCAGACCTTGATCACCGATGTGACCGTCAAGGAGCTCCCATGGCCCTCTCCAGCCCTGACACCCCGCC
>DATCXA010000147.1:0-2089 GCA_036566085.1 Propionibacteriaceae bacterium | reverse complement strand
CGTCTCTGGCCTGAACCCGTCTTACGGGCCGCGCCCAGCGGTCAGTCCCGAACCCGACTACTCCTGGCGCAGCTCGTCGGCCCGGCTCCAGGATGGAGGCGAACGGTGACTCGGCGCGAGGGCACCAGAGCACCGCATACCCTTTCCCTTGTAGAAGAAAGAGGGTATGCTCAGGAGGTATGGGTCGTTGAGATCGACCTCGTCGAGGACTGGCTGCTGTCAGTTGACGAGGAGATTCTTGACCTGATCGCCGCAGCTCTCGCGATCTTGAAGGAGCAGGGTCCGGGGTTGGGTAGGCCGTTGGTCGACACGGTCGTCGGCTCTCGGCACAACAACATGAAGGATCTGCGCCCGGGATCGTCGGGACGCAGCGAGGTGCGCATCCTGTTCGCCTTCGACCCCAAGCGCAGGGCCATCCTGCTGGTGGCTGGGGACAAGCAGGGAGCGTGGTCGCGGTGGTACAAGACGAACATCACCGTCGCCGACGACCGCTATGACATGCACTTGGAAGCACTGAAGGAGCAGCAGGAGCAAGAAGCGAAGAAGAAGCCGTTGGCGAGGAAGGCCCGACGCAAGAAGGGTGGGAACTGACATGGCTAAGACGTTTGACGATCTGCTGCGTGAGCGTCCGGGCAACCCCGAGCGCCAGGCAGCCCACAAGGAGCGGATGCTCGCCGAGGTCCGCGCCTACAAGCTGCGTGAGCTGCGCGAGATGCTCGCCCTCACGCAGACCGATGTCGCCGAGACGCTGGAGATCAGCCAGAAGCGTGTTTCGGAGATCGAGCGAGGCAAGGTCGACTTCACCAAGGTTGACACCCTCCGCCGCTACGCCGACGCCATCGGTGGCACGCTGCGCGTCGAGGTGAAGGTCGGCGACGAGACCTTCCAGATCGCCTGACCCTGCCGCGAACGCCAAGATCGACCGACCGCGTCGCGGCCATGGACCCATCGGCGAGCATCGACGCTGGGTGGCGGATGTCTGGTAACCGATCTAGTGCGGCTTGGCCGGCCACTCCGATTGTCCTATTTGACGACGATGACGTGATGCTCACATTCAGCTCGTCACACGAGGCTGAGTTCGCGATCGAATGGCCACTTCGTTAGACGAGCGCTGCAGGGTTCGACGGACTGGCTCGGCCACTGGTCGTCAAAGGCTGTTGGTGCCCCTCGGTAGGTCGCTTGGTCCCCGCTGCGAGTCGTGAGGCACTCGAGACGCGGTCCTTCAAGCCCATGATCAAAGTCCGCAAAAAGTCCGCACTCTGGTGCGCTGAGGTGCTCATCAGCGCCTACCTATGGCAGGTCTCCACGCACAAACGGACCGTCCGGGACGCCCCTGGACGGGTCTTGATCGCGCTCATAATCCCTGGGTCGTGGGTTCGAGCCCCACCCGCCCCACCGCGTGTTTTCGCAGGTCAACCGGGGTGTTGGGCGTGCACCACCGTCCGGTGCCTCCGGCCCCGCGGGGTGCTGGTCCGCACAAGGTGATGGGTCTTGGGGGGGTCTCCAGCCCCGGCCGGCGACCTCGGACACCGAGGCCATCGCCACCGGCATTTCGTGGCCCCACAGGTGGTCGGGAAGGGTTGTCCCGCGCGGCCGCCGTGCAGGCGGAGGCCAGCGGCTGGGAGGCGGCGTGGCTGGTGATGTTTCACCGCTACCGGCGCACCGTCAGCTGGCGAACTGGCGGGGAGTGCATGAATGCGACTGACTGTGCACGATGCGGCGTTTCAACAAGGCGTCCGATTGAGGTCCGGCCGCTTGCATAGGCATTCTTGCTTTCGGCCGATCAGAGTGACGCCCAGGACCGTCGCAGTCTTCGCTTGCGACCGCCTATGTGTCCACGCCGATCGTTGCCGGGTCACGATGCTGCCCTTGCCCACGGTTTGTGGTTTTGAGCGCGAGAGGCTCCTGGTTTGAAACGGACCATATGGCCCTAAGACTCGCTCTACCCTGCAGATGTCGTGGACCGGGCAGGGGGGCGCGTGATCACCGATCCGTACGAGGGCGTCGGCGCGGCGGTCCCTTGGCCACCGCCTGACTCCATGTTGTCCAGCGCAGCAGACCTGCCCGGTCCGGCGTACGTCGTCTCGCG
>DATCXA010000066.1:0-3258 GCA_036566085.1 Propionibacteriaceae bacterium | reverse complement strand
TCGACCTGCCGGCCGGTGTCGACATCGAGATCAAGCTCTGAGGATCATCAACGATGACCGCCACTAAGACCGAACGCGCAGTTAAGGGCCTGTTGGGCACCAAGCTCGGCATGACCCAGCTCTGGGATGAAAACAACCGCGTCATCCCCGTGACCGTTGTGCAGGCTGGGCCCTGTGTCGTGACACAGGTCCGGACGCCCGATAGCAATGGCTACTCCGCCGTTCAGCTCGGCTTCGGTGCGGTCAAGGCGAAGCAGCTGACCAAGCCCAGTGCCGGACACTTCGAGAAAGCGGGTGTGACGCCGCGGAAGCATCTCGTCGAGATCCGGACCAGCGACGCCAGTGAGTACACCCTCGGCCAGGAGCTCACAGCTGAGGTCTTCGCAGCCGGGGACGTCATTGATGTGACCGGCGTCAGCAAGGGCAAGGGCACCGCCGGCGTAATGAAGCGGCATGGCTTTTCCGGTCTTCGCGCCTCGCACGGCGTGCATCGCAAACACCGGGCACCGGGTTCCATCGGCGGGTGTGCTACGCCCGGCCGCGTTTTCAAGGGCCTTCGGATGGCGGGGCGCATGGGTGCTGAGCGTGTCACCGTGCAAAACCTCACCGTCCACGGCGTCGACGCCGAGCGCGGCTTGATTTTGATCAAGGGCGCTATCCCCGGCAATAAGGGCGGCTTGGTGGTGTTGCGGAGCGCGGCCAAGAAGGGAGATGCGGCATGAGCGAGACCCGTACTGTCGATGTCCTCGATGTAAAGGGCGCCAAGTCTGGAACCGCCGAGCTGCCTGCGGAGCTTTTCGATGTACCCGCCAACATCCCGTTGATCCATCAAGTCGTCACGGCGCAGCTTGCGGCAGCCCGTCAAGGCACCCACGCCACCAAGACCCGCGGCGAGGTCCGCGGTGGCGGCGCCAAGCCCTACCGCCAGAAGGGCACCGGACGCGCCCGGCAGGGCTCGAAACGTGCGCCTCAGTTCGTCGGCGGCGGCACAGTTCATGGGCCGCAACCGCGCAACTACGCACAACGCACGCCGAAGAAGATGATCACCGCAGCACTGCGCGGTGCGTTGTCCGATCGGGCTCGGGATGGCCGGGTCCGCGTGGTCGCCGAACTGGTGTCGGGCGACACGCCGTCAACCAAGGCCGCGCTAGCGGCCCTGGGCGCCGTAACCACCTCGAACAAGGTCCTCGTGGTGATTCATCGTGACGAGGATCTGGCGTGGCTGAGCTTGCGAAATGTGGCCACAGTGCATGCGATCGCCGTCGACCAGCTGAATGCCTACGACGTGCTCGTCAACGACGAGGTGGTCTTTACCTCAGGCGCGCTGCAGGCCTTCGTGGCAGGCCCCACCGGGGGAAAGGCCGCGAAAGCTGTGGCCAGCGAGAGCGAGATCGCTGGGGAGGATAAGAAATGAGCAGCAGTGTCAAGATCCGTGATCATCGCGACATCTTGATCGCGCCCGTGGTGAGCGAGAAGAGCTATGGGCTATTGGATGAGAACAAGTACACATTCCTCGTCGCTCCGGATGCCAACAAGACTGAGATCAAGATCGCGGTGGAAGCGGTGTTCAAGGTCCGGGTGACAGATGTCAACACGCTGAATCGGCCGGGCAAGAAGCGGCGCACCAGGTACGGCTTCGGTAAGCGTCCCGACACCAAGCGGGCGATTATCACAGTCGCACCCGGCGAGCGCATCGACATCTTCTCCTCGCCAGGCAGCTGATCAGCATTAGACAAGGAAGATCACATGGGTATCCGTAAGTACAAGCCGACGACGCCCGGCCGACGTGGCAGCAGCGTCGCCGACTTCGTCGAGCTGACCCGATCCACACCGGAGAAGTCGCTGGTCGTACCGAGCCCCAAGACAGGTGGCCGGAACAATGCCGGCAAGATCACCACGCGGCACATCGGCGGCGGACACAAGCAGGCCTATCGGCTGATCGACTTCAAGCGTTACGACAAGGATGGCGTGCCGGCAAAGGTTGCCCATATCGAGTACGACCCGAACCGCACTGCCCGGATCGCACTGTTGCACTTCGTCGACGGCGAGAAGCGCTACATCATCGCGCCACAGGGCCTACGGCAAGGCAGCCAAGTCGAGGCAGGGGAGCGGGCCGACATCAAGCCCGGCAACAACCTCCCGCTGCGGAACATCCCGGTCGGTACCACGGTCCACGCAGTCGAGCTTCGGCCCGGCGGCGGCGCCAAGCTCGCCCGCTCGGCCGGCTCAAGCATCCAGCTCGTGGCCCGCGAGGGCAAGAACGCGACGCTGCGTATGCCGTCCGGTGAAATGCGAATGGTCGACGTACGGTGCCGCGCGACCGTCGGTGAGGTGGGCAACGCCGAACAATCCAACATCGACTGGGGGAAGGCCGGCCGTAACCGCTGGAAGGGCAAGCGTCCCAGCGTCCGCGGCGTCGCAATGAACCCGATCGATCACCCGCATGGCGGTGGTGAAGGCAAGACCTCTGGTGGTCGTCACCCCGTCTCCCCATGGGGACAGCCCGAGGGCCGTACCCGTGACAAGAACAAGGCGAGTTCTCGCTTGATCATCCGTCGCCGTAAGACCGGCAAGAAGCGCTGAGCAGGAGTACGACAAACAGATGCCACGCAGCCTGAAGAAGGGCCCGTTCGTCGATGATCACCTCGCCAAGAAGGTCGAGGTGCAAAATGCGCGCGGGACCAAGAACGTGATCAAAACCTGGTCGCGCCGTTCCATGATCGTGCCCGACATGATCGGCCACACGATCGCCGTACACGACGGCCGCAAGCATGTGCCGGTGTTCATCACCGAGATGATGATCGGCCACAAGCTAGGGGAGTTCGCGCCTACGCGGACTTTCCGTGGCCATGTCAAGGATGACCGGAAGTCCCGGCGCCGCTAGGCAGAGAAGGAATCTGAACAGATGAGCAAGGACGTACGTCCCACCCGCCGTTCGGCGTTGCTCGGCGACCGTCCCGGTTCTTACGCGATCGCACGGCAGGTGCGGATGTCGCCGCCGAAGGTCCGCCGTGTCGTGGATTTGATCCGCGGCATGGACGTGGAAGATGCCTTGAACACCTGCAAGTTCGCTCCGCAGGCCGCGAGTGAGCCGGTTTACAAGGTCATTGCGAGTGCGGCAGCCAACGCGGAGCGGACCGACAACCTGAGGCGAGCGGACCTCTATGTGTCACAGGCGTTCGTGGATGAAGGTGTCACGTTGCGACGGATTCGCCCCCGGGCTCGCGGCGGCTGGGGCCGCATTCTCAAGCGGTCCAG
>DATCXA010000111.1:0-7661 GCA_036566085.1 Propionibacteriaceae bacterium | reverse complement strand
ACCGCATCGCGGGCGTCGATCTGTCCGGCCAGCGCAAGGGTGAGAGAGCGAATGATATCTGCGACGTGCCAGTCGTAGCTGACTAGTGGGGCTAGGGGGTCGTCGGTGGACGCTGGCGCGGTCCGAGTGTCACCGGATTGCAGGGCACGTGCCGCGGGGCTGTCGTTGTCCAGTTCCGCGAGCGCGGTGGGGTCACCCGAAACGGCGGCCCGGCACCGCTTCAGCCAGCCCTGGTTTGCGCCAACGAGGTCCAACCAAATTGCGCTCTCAACAGACGAATCCTTCATCGGTTGGTTCGTTCCCCGGCGGCGAGTCCGGTTATTACGGCGTCGCGAAGGGGATGCCCATCAGGTGTGGCGAGTGCGGCGCGACGCCAGGCGTCTTTCCAGGGAAGTTTGGCGACAGCCACACTGTGGCTGACGGCTGCAAGATTCGTGCCGGTCAAGTCGGATGCCTCGATCGGAGTGCGGTAGAGGACGAGCTTGTCCGAAGTCAGCGCGGGGTCAATGAGTAATCGACACTCCGAATGACTGACCGCAGGCACCCCCGGCCCTGTGGGGATAAGTAAGAACAGGAGCCGGGTGACAGGCGGTCCGGCTTCGCCTAGGGAGAGTAGCGCGACGACGGGGAAGGCGATGTCGGCCTCGATATGGGCGGATTCAATAACAAAGTCCATGAGCCCTTGATCACGGAAGAGACGCCTAACGACGACAATACCGGTCTCCCCTGAGCGGTCGTCGGTGACGATCTCCGGTATGCCGGCCGTGCTCGCGGCGAGAGCGTGCCGGGAACGGCTACGGAGATGGATAATGTGGCCGGTGCGGTGCAGCAGTTTGAGGTGAGCCTCACCCATGGCGTCGCCCGACTGAGCGATATGAATGATCACCTCAGTCGGGGGATGGCTGTGCCAGTAGCGAGTTAGCCGGCTGAGCAGATGCGGCGAGTCGAGGATGGCGTGCGCCTGATCGCTGGTGAAGCCGTAGCGGGCAGCGACGATCAGGTCGATGGGGTGTAGTCCCGGGGTGTGGTCAGCGGCCGTAGCGGCCGCAAGTGCGAGGAGTTCACCGTCTGCGGTGTTACCGGGCGGTTGCTGGGGTGTCATGGTGGTTTGTCTCCGTTCAGTACCGGCGTCAAATCTCGATTGCGCGGTTAAGTTGCTGGGTGTGGGATTCGCAGGCGTTGACGCAGTTTGGATGTGAAGTACCGGTCAACCCAGCCAGGTACGTTTCAGCGGCGTGGACTGCCTCGACCTGCTCCTCACCGGCAATCTGATCTTGGCTGACGAGGAGGGCGGGCTGGACTCGCGTGCCTCTGTCGGGCGTAGTGCGTACCGCCGGTGCGGCCGCGGTGAGTATGGAGTGGTGCGTGGCCCCGTCCGGTCGCTCGGGGAGTTGATCAACATGGTCGAGGTGGATATGGATGAGTGATGGGCTAAGGAGGGTACCGGACGGTGCGAGCACGCCGGCGATGTAACGGGTGATAGTGAGCGCGGCGGCGACGGCTTTGAGGGACTGCGAGACCGCCTGCCTACTGATGCCGAGTTCAGCGGCAGCGGCGGCTTGGTTGCCCGCGTCGGGCTCGCTGTGTCCTCCGGTGGCGCGCCACCGGGCGCGGGCTCGTTTGTCGACTTCTAGGGTCAACCTGTGGAGCTCGTCGTCGCTGAGCTCGGTGAATTCCTCAGTCGTGGGTCGGTTGGAGTTGTAAACGGCGACGAGGATGTCGAGCTGTCGTTCGGTGATGTGAGAGCGGTGACCCCGAGTATGCCGGCCGCGTTCGAGGAGTGCCTGGAGCATCGCATTAACTGCCTGCCGGGACCGCAGTGTGTCAAGGTGCGGGGCGACTTGGTCGGGGCACTGCGGGTACAGGCCTGGAGGCTCGTACTCGAGGAGATTGCCGCGCCGGTCCATGGTGCCGGCAGCGTGTGCCATGAGGTCATCACCGCCGAGACGTCCGGCGCCCTCCTGGGGATCGGTGGCGTCTTCCCGCCTGCTTGGTCCCGAGCGGACCGCATCAAGACAGAGATTGATCAGGGAGCGTGAGATGTAGTCGGGCGTTGTCCACTTCTCGATGAGTAACCCCAGGGCTTCGGGATCATCTGCACTGATCGAGTCAAGATGGTCCAGGATCTTGAGAAAGAGTTCCTGGACCATCTCATCAGGCTCCAGGGATCGAAATCTTGTCCGGACGAGGCCAAGAAGCCTGTTATAGCTGGCCTTGTAGAAGGTGCCGATTATGGCTGCGGCCTCCCCGTGGGTGTGGGGCGGGCCGGGTTCGAAGTCGTTCATTGGCAGATTCCTCGAGAAGGCCAGGACTCAGTCAGCTAGTCCACGATGTGTAGATGGATGTGTCGGTGAATGTGACGCACGAAAGCGGGGCTGTTTCAGGATCATGCACTGCTCCTTCCAAAGCGCAGCATCGCCAAGGTCGGCACTCCGTTTCGTGTACAAGGGCGACAGAGCCATAAGGGACGGCGCATCCCACCAGAGCCGCTGTCGATCTCCGGTTCGTCACTGGCGCATGATGCTTTAGAAGCTTCTCCTTCTTTAAGTGGTCGTGGGTGAATGGGCTCGCCGGTGATACGAGCGAGCGTCGGTCACGTCAACTGCAGTGGGATGCGCGGTCATAAGCCGTGCAAGCCCACCGAGGACGGTGGTTCCATTGCCGATTCAGATGCTGCCGCTGCCAGAGCCATGCGTGCAAGCGCTGGCCGAATATCGGCTGATGGTTGAGCGCTGGAGGCAGATGCAGGCGAAGCCTGGCATGAGAATGATCTTGTATTCACCACTCGCTGCGGGCTCCCGCTGGATCCGCGAAACTTCCATCGCCGGTTAAAGGTGAAAGCAAGGAAGGCGGGTGTGCCGGCAGTGACGGTGCACTCCACAAGAGATGTGCGCCTCTTCGCGTCGAGCTAGATGTACACACTCGTGTCGCGATGCAGACTCTGCGGCATAGCAGGATCCATCACGATGGACATCTATTCACAGGTCGCCGCCGCGAGCACTAGTGAGGCGCTTGGGCGACTAGGCACCACGCTTGCGATCAAAAGCTACGGCCCAACTGCTGCAGTTTGCTGCTGCAAGTGCTCTGCCTCCAGATCGCCAAGGACTGCCGAAAGTGGGTTTGACAAGGGAAAATAAGTGGAGCCAAGGGGACTCGAACCCCTAACCCCTTGCTTGCAAAGCAAGTGCGCTACCAATTGCGCCATGGCCCCTCAGTCACTATCTGCCCTAGTGGGAGGGCTTCTCGCCACTAAGGCTGCAAACCGCATCAGGCATCCACCCCCTGCTGTGTGTGCAATCAGGTTCGCGACGCCGTCCACGGCTTGCTGGGCAATGGTACCCACGAGGTGCCCGTAGACATCGCTCGTGACTCCGATGCTTGCGTGCCCTATCAGCTTTGAGACAACCGCGATATCGGCGCCAGAGGCCAGCATCAGGCTTGCCGCGCAATGCCGCAGCCCGTGGAAACTTAGCTGCGCCAGCGGCTCACCCTGCTTGCGGATCGCCTGGAACAACCTGGTCACGTACGCCGGATCCAACTGTGCACCGATTTCATTGGTGAACACATGCCCCCTGTGCTGCCAGACTTCACCCGCTGCCTCGGCCTCTGCAGCTTGCCGGAGGTGCCATGCCAGCAGGCTCGCGACCGCGGCATCGGATAGCGGCAACGTGCGCAGGCCAGCGCGCGTCTTGGTGGTCTGTTCGATGATCTTGCCGTCAACAGTGACCCGGTTGTGGCGAACAACGATCTTGCGAGCCGCAAGGTCTACATCGGCCCAGCGCAGCCCGGTGATCTCGCCGCGACGCAGCCCGGTGAGTACCGCGATCTCAAACAATGCGCCGAGACGATGCCGGGCGGACCGCTGCAAAAACTCCCGCACCTCGTCCGGTTCCCACACCTTCACAGGGCCGTCCGCCAGGGCTGGCTTGTCAGCACCCGTCGCAGGGTTCGCCGGTATCAGTTCGTCCCGCACGGCGCTGGCGAGGATCGAATGCAGCCGAGCCAAGATCCTGCGAACAGTCACCGCACCACGCCCGGCCTTGATGAGGTCCGCAGCAAAAGCGTTGATGTGGTGCCGTCGGATGTCGGTTAGCTTCATCGCGCCGAGCCTCGACGGCACAATGTCCCGCTCGATGTATCTGCGATAGTTAGCTGCCGTCGTTTCCTTTAGCCCTGAACCGGTCGTCCGGCCCCGGGCGTGCCACTTGGTGGCGTAGTCAGCCAGGGTGATCTTGGTTGGTTCGACGTACGTTCCGGCGTCCAGTGAGGCGCGCAGCTTCGCTACCGCCGACTCTGCCGCCCGCTTCGTTTTGAATCCAGCCTTCCTGAGTTGTACGCGCTGGCCCGTCCTTGGGTCACTGCCGTGCGACAGGTAATACGCCTACGAGCCGTGCTTGGGATCGCTCTTCAACTGCGGACACTTCTGGCCTAGCTGCTTGCCGCTGTCATCGCGACAACCGCAACGCCGATACACCTGGTTGCTCACTCTTCGTCTCCTTTCAACCACTCCGGGAGCGGCTGCTCGGGCTCGTACCACCTCTGTGCCCGCTCGTACTCGGCACGCAACCACCGGGCAGACACTTGCTCAAACGTCGGTTGCTGGCCACTGCGCGAAAGTGGGGCTTTGACGCCAGGTTTTATCGGAGGCTCTCCGCGACCGGCCCTCTCAATGTTCTCGATGACAAGTCGTTGCGCAGCCACCAATTCGTTGAGGTCCTTAATGGACCGCATGAGAGCTTGGGTGTGGCGAGCGATCTCGTATAACTGCTCGCCAGCCTGCTGGCCCGTCAGCAATTGCTCACGCGAGACCAGTCGTCGTCCGACCTTTACTTGGTCAACCTCCGCTGGGGGAGTGAACAGATCAGCTATTGGGGTCCCCAGCACCGTGGAGATCGCGACGACCTCCTCGGCGATGAGCTTGCGCTCGCCTTGTTCCAGTAGGTAGACGGTCTGCCTGGGCCAGGGCTTCCCGAGTATTTCGCCAATCCGTGTGCCGAACTGCTCGGCGGGCATCGATCCGCGCAGCCGCTTGACGTTCTTCCCGATGACTTGTGCAGGTGTGCCGATGACTTGTGTGGGTGTCGTCACCCAAGCCTCCTTGCGTATGGTGGCCCACATTATGACAGACATTCTGTAGATTGACAAGTGACCGGAAGGTAAGGGAAAATATGACTGTCAATGATATGACTACCAGGAGAGCCAACTCATGGCCAAGGGAGCAAATTCGCTGCCGGACACCGACCCAAACGACCCGCGGCCGTTCAAGGTGAGCGAGGGCGTCGAGCTGTCCACGCTCGGGGTCAACCAGTTCTATGCAGCCATCAGGCGAGGGGAGGTCCCAGCCATCAGGGTGGGCCGTCGAATTTTGCTGCCCCGAAAGGCATTCCTGGCTTGGCTCAACGGTGACTCGCAAGGCGCGGCCTAGAACAGCGAAGCCGCGGTGACCATCCGCGGCTCTCGCTCCGACTTACGCCACCTGAAAGCGATCAATCGTTATGGCAATTTTGGGCCGCCCGCAGCGTGAGGGCAAGGACGCCGCCCTCGTCGCGTTGATTGAGCGAAAGCTAGACGGGCTGCCGCGCTGCCGCAGGCCGCTCTACAGCCTCCGCTCCATCCTGTTAGACCGCGGACCTCGCTGCCGGGCCAAAATGGCAGGCCGGTCATGATCATCGACTTCGATCATTTCCGCGCCCGTATCCTGCAGGACTGCCTGACCCAAGCGACGGCTCAGTACTGGATTCACCGCGCCTATCAATTCCAGCAGGCGGCGCCACGTCCAGACGAGTTCCACGGAAACGCCCCGTAGAAGAGCTGCGGCAGCGGTGGAGGAATTGCATGGACACCGCGCAAGCCTGCCTACTACACGCCGACCTGATACGTCAGCTATCACCTGAGCCCATCAGCGACGAGGTGTGGGACGCGTTCGAGGAGGTCGCCTAGATGGACGTCAACTTGAGCGCCGAGCTGCCCACACCCACTAACCCGATGGGTGTTGCCCGCGTGCTCATCCAAGACCACCAAACCGACGGCGAGCTGACCCTACGGCACTGGCGCGGCGCCTGGATGCAGTGGCTTGCCACCCATTGGAACGAAGCCGAGGATCAAGCCATCAAGTCATGGCTATACGGGCGGCTTGAGCGAGCCCTCTACTGGGACGCGAAGGGGGAGGAGTTGAAGCCGTGGAGTCCGAATCGGCGCAAGGTGGGCGACGTGCTGGACGCGCTGGCTGCGGTCGCGCACACCGGAGAAGCATTTGACACCCCGTCATGGCTGGCTTCGGTCCACGGTGGTCCGCATTATCAGAGCAGTTATCGCGCGACGGAAATTGTGGCCTGCAATAACGGTTTACTCCACGTTGGCACCAGGAAGTTGCTGGAACTGACGCCGTTGTTCTTCAACAGGGTCGCGGTCCCTTTCGAGTACGAGGCTGCGGCACCCGAGCCGACCCGGTGGCTGACATTCCTTAACCAGCTGTGGTCTAACGACCAGGAGTCGATAGATGCGCTGCAAGAATTCTTCGGCTACGTGCTTTCCGGCCGCACCGACCTACACAAGATTCTGCTTCTTATCGGCCCAACCCGTTCCGGTAAAGGCACCATCGCCCGGGTCTTGACTGCGCTGCTCGGCAACGGCAATGTCGCAGGTCCCACCCTGGCGTCATTGGGTACCAACTTCGGATTGTCACCGCTACTCGGCAAACCTATAGCTGTCGTGTCGGACGCCAGGCTGGCGAGCGGTAACACCCACCAGGTCGTGGAGCGACTCCTGTCCATCTCCGGTGAGGACACG
The DNA here is from genome assembly GCA_036566085.1 of Propionibacteriaceae bacterium. Taxonomy (GTDB): domain Bacteria; phylum Actinomycetota; class Actinomycetes; order Propionibacteriales; family Propionibacteriaceae; genus Microlunatus. The sequence goes on along the minus strand of DATCXA010000111.1, from coordinate 872 downwards.
CTCACCGTCGATAGGAAATTCAAGAATCCATGGACGGGCAAGCTGCCGACGCGGTTTCTCATCTTGAGCAATGAGCTGCCACGGTTCGGAGACGCGTCTGGGGCTATTGCCAACCGGTTCGTCGTGCTCGCCATGCACGAGAGTTTCCTTGGCCGAGAGAACACGTCTTTGACTGAGGAACTCACCGCCGAGCTGACCGGGATTCTGTCATGGTCACTGGACGGATTGGACCGGCTGAACAGGCAGGGCAAATTCACCGAGCCGAAGTCTTCTATTGACTCCATATTGGCGTTACAGGACCTCGTGTCACCAGTTGCGGCATACGTCCGGGACAACTGCGAGGTTGGCATCGGCCATGAAATTCCAGTCCCCGACCTATCCGCCGATTGGCGGAGCTGGTGCGAGGACAACGGCCACAAGTCCGGCACCGTCCAGACCTTCGGCCGGAACATACGTGCAGTGGTCCCCACTCTTCGGCAGGCCCGCCCCCGAGACGGTGAAGACCAGCGGCAACGCCGATACATCGGCATCCGGCTGAGTTCAGCCCGCAATGGATTTGACCGCGGACCATCGCGGACCGAACCCGAAACAGACACCTCAGACCCCGAATCTGAGCATGTGGTCCGCACTGGTCCGCGTACCAACCCATTGCAGCCTGAGCACAACGGGCATTGCCACGGCCGCTGGGAAGCCTGCCTCAACGACAACTGCCGGACGTTCGCCGCCTGCGTTCTGGCCGATGACGAGGCGAAGTCAGCGTGACCAGCATTATCGGCTCGGGATCCCACCCGGTAAGGAACTCCGCGGGCACCCCTCCTCCCTCCTCCGGCGTCAGGCGTGCCTCCCTCTTTCCGGACTGCGGACCGTTTAGG
>DATCXA010000542.1:0-2336 GCA_036566085.1 Propionibacteriaceae bacterium | reverse complement strand
GTGATCACCATCGGCAGCGAGCGGATCCGGCAGGAAGGTTTCACCGATCTGGGCCAAGTCGTTCGCTCGCTCCCGCAGAACTTCACAGGAGGGCAGAACCCCGGCGTCCTCATGGGCAACGTGACGGGCGGGGGACTCGCGAACCAGAACGTCACTGGCGGATCGGGACTCAATCTTCGAGGGTTGGGGCCGGATGCCTCGCTCACCCTGCTCAATGGCCGCAGATTGGCCTACGGCGGCTTCGTGCAAGCGGTCGACATCAGCGCGATTCCGGTCGAAGCAGTCGAGCATGTGGATATCGTGGCCGACGGGGCGTCGGCGATCTATGGGTCCGATGCGGTCGGTGGTGTTGGCAACGTAATCCTCAGGCGCGATTTCGACGGGGTGAAAGTCGGCGCACGCTACGGTGGCGCCACCGATGGCGGGTTGGTCACGCGCGAGTACACGGCTACCGCTGGCACAACATGGTCGAACGGCGGATTGATCGCCACCTACCAGGACACGTCCACCGATCCTATCTACGCGCGGCAGCGCGATTACACCGAGCAACTTCCGAGTCCAACCACGATCTACCCCGGCAGCCAGTTGCACAGTGGCCTGGTCAGTGTTCATCAGGCGCTTGGCGATGCCGCAGAGCTGCGCCTGGATGCACTGCGGACACGGCGGGAGCAGAGCTACCACTACTTCTATGGCAGTACGACGACCTATCAGGATCTGGCACCCGTCACGACGTCGACCTTCGTGTCTCCGAGCGCCGAATTCTTCCTCCCTCACGATTGGTCATTGACCGTCGGCGGAAGTTGGGGAAAAGACCAGCGGGTACAACGGCAGACCGCAGTTACCGCGGCCACGGGGCAGGGCAGGCTCACGTCACATCACTGCGACTGCAATGAAATCCGTACGTACGAGCTGGACGCGGAGGGCCCACTCCTTGAGCTGCCTGCGGGCGACGTGCGGCTTGCCGTTGGGGCGGGCTCGAGGCGTAACCGGTACGTCGACTTCAACTATCTGACGCGAGCGCCCTATGAGGGTGGCGACGAGCAGGCGCGGTTTGCCTACGCCGAGCTCAATCTACCGTTGGTAAGCGGCGATTCGGGGCATGCCGGCGCGGCCGTGCTGGCGGCAACGGCTGCGGCGCGCATCGAAGACTACGACAGCTTCGGCAGCGTCACGACGCCCAAGCTTGGGCTGGTCTACAACCCAAGCCCGGATGTTTCGCTCAAGGCCTCCTGGGGCAAGTCGTTCAAGGCGCCGACGTTGTATCAGCGCTATTCGCCGACCTACGTCCAGTTGGTCAATCCGTTGATCCTGGGAGGCGTCGGGTACGGCGCGGACGCCATCGCATTCATGGTCGGCGGTGGCGGAGCGAACTTGAAGCCGGAACGCGCACGCACGTACAGCGCGACCGTGGCATTTCATCCCCAGGCACTGCCGGATCTGCAGGCGGAGCTGTCGTGGTTCGACATCGATTATGTCGATCGCGTCATCGAGCCGATCACCAATTACAGCGACGCGCTCGACAGCCCCATCTATGCGGAGTTCGTCGACTATTCACCCTCACCGGAAGCATTGGCCCGATATCTCGCCGCCGCTAGCGTCTTCGTGAACGCCACTTCCGGCCCCTACGATCCGGACCGGGTCGTCGCCGTCCTGCAGACGGGCTACGTCAATGCGACGCGTCAGCGGATCAAGGGCGTAGATCTGTCCGGGTCGTACCGGTTCGATGTCGGGCCGGGCCAGTTGACCCTGCGCGGCGCGACGAGCTGGCTGGACAGCACGCAACAAACGGCAGGAATGGCCACCGACTATGACCTGTCGGGGACACTGTTCAATCCTGCGCGGCTCAATGGCCGCATCGGCGTGGTCTGGGAACGTGGTGGCCTCACTGCATCCGCATTTGCGAATTATGTGGGTGGCGTCACCGACACCAGCCGAGGCACAAAGGGAGCCTCGATGACGACGTTCGATACGACCGTGCGCTACGCCATGGGCGATCGCGACGGCGCGTGGTCCGGTGTGGAGTTCGCCCTGACGGTAAGCAACCTCTTCGATCGCAAACCTCCCCTGTACGCTCCTGCGGCGCCGCTGTATGTGGCCCCCTATGACTCGACCAGCTACTCGGCGATCGGTCGGTTCGTGAGCGCCTCCGTCGCCAAGCGTTGGTGAGGGGCATTGCATGGACACGATATGCAAGCGAGCAGGGGAGTCGTGTGTGCCGCGTACACGGCGGGGAGCGTGGGCTTGGCGGGCGATGGCAGCCAGCTTTGCGACGGTGCTTGGCGTCTTTCCCGTCCACGCGGGGATTGTGTCGCCGCGCCGTCTCTTGGAAACCGTCG
>DATCXA010000040.1:0-7430 GCA_036566085.1 Propionibacteriaceae bacterium | reverse complement strand
CACAGCGCTCGGCGACGCGCCCAGTATGTAGGTGCGCCGAGCAAACGGATTCCTCAAAGTTGCGGTCCCGCCTGTACACGACAATCCCGGCCGTGTCAGCGCACGGCGTGTTCAGCCATCAGACACCGACCCTCTACCCAGCCGGAGGTATGGGCTTGACCCGTAAGCCTGCAGACCGTCACCACCTTGCCCGCCCTCGACAGCACGAACAGGTTGTCGATTCGTCCTCGGTCTCGCAGGCGACGAAAGTGGATATGAACGGGGTGACAAGAGTTCATTGAACGCCGCCTGGTCGCGAATGGCAGTACCGCTACTTGAGGACGAGGGCAAGGACGACGGCGATCACGAAGACGCTTTGAACTGAGTGCACGATGATCCCCATCCAGGCGCTTTGGAAGCGCCGTGTCGGGTAGGCCTCCAGGAAGATGCCCTCCACCAAGGTGGCCGGCATGACCCACGGCTCATGCAAGTGATACAGGGTGAACAGCACCCCGTTGGCGACCCAGTCCCACCTACCGAAGACTGTTCGCATGCGCGGCAGCAGCAACCCCCGAAAGAGCAGCTCCTCGCCGAGCACGGTGTTGAACACCACAAATACGACGATGAGCGCGAACCAGCCCCAAGCGCTGCTGAAGAAGGCCGCGCCACGGTCGGAGCCGAGGAATTCGCTGAAATCTCTGGTGGAGGGCCCATGGATCGCGGGCACCATCGCCCACACGGCAACGAGGGCGGCAAATAGCAGCGACCACCACCACACCCTGCCGCCTACGCGTCCGCTCTTCGGGTCTCGCGGTGGCCGCAGCCAGAGTGCGTCGCGCACCCGCGACCATTCGAGTGAGCCCAGCTCACGCCTGAGGAGGATCACGACCAGCACGAATTGCCAGATCAGCCCCGTGGTGAGGAGCATCAGCAACGCCTCAGCGAGTGGCTCATCGCCGCTGAGTTGGTCTGCCAGCCAGGGAGCGACAACCCATGCCAGGACGCCCATGGGGACGGCCGCAGCGGCCCACACCGCAAGGATCTCGAGCAGGGTGTACTGCCTTACGGCTGCATAACGATCAACTTCTTGATCGGGAGCCGTGGGCGTGGCCGCCGACATAGCCCTCACCTCTTTACGCGACATAGCGTCAGTCGATGTTGCGGGTCTTCCGGCCCATCACTGGAACGTTCGAGGTCGTTCGGCGGTGATTGTGCCGGCGATCAGCTGTACGAAGTTCGATGTTGCATCGAACGGTGCAGCGTGGCCGGCACCGTCAACTTGATGTGTGCTGGCAGTGGGGATGGCAGCTGCGAGGGAGCGGGTGAGGCGGATGATGTTGCTGGGGCTGCGGGCGCCGTAGCTGCATAGGACGGGGACCGTAACGTTGGCGAGATCGGCTGCCGATGGATAGTTGCCGATGGAGTTTCGGAAGTCCAGCAAAGCTGGCCTAGCGTTTTCCCGGGCGATCCGCCGCCATTCTTCCGGGAAGGCGTCCCACGCGGTTCCACCGTCACGGTAGGTGTAGGCAGCGCGCAAAAGCGTCTCCGCAGCGTCGTCATGGCGGCCCTGCAGAGTTAGCCATCCGATTTTGGCCACCGCGGCAAGTTGCGAGGCGTTCGGGAGGTGACGACTCGCCCGCCATGCGGCCTCATGAGCGATAACGGCCCGCACGATATCGGGACGACGCACCGCGAGATCGACCGCGATCGTCGCGCCAGCGCTCGTACCGACCACGACCGCCGGCGTGGCCTTCAAGTACTCCAGAATGGCGGCGGCGTCGGCTGTGTGCGTTGAAACCAAGCGGACCGGATCGCCGCCAGTCCTGGCGTAACCCCGACGGTCGTATGTGATCACTCGTCCGATCCGTGCGAGCTCCTCGGTGATGGGGCCCCAGGTTGAGGCTGTCGTGCCGGCCGGGGGAATCAGAAGGATCGGGACGCCCTCGCCTGCCTCCTCGTAATAGAGGTCAGATCCATCCGACCACACCGAACCCATCATCGGCCTCCGCCAACAGCCGCCGCGCCCACGGACTGCTGTAGCAATCTCTGCTCGACATCGCTATTGGTGGTCGCAGACACAAGCGCCAGGTCGGTGCCGTCGAGAATGGCGAGCCCGCCAATGTCGCTAAACCAACTGGAGTCGTTCCACTGCACCAAGAACAGGTCCGACGCTGTCAACCGTTCCAGCACGGGTATCTCGGCCATCACGTCACGCTTGCTGCCGTCGTCGCCTAGACGGTGGCCGCGTTTTGAAGCCCCTGCAGGAATGAGTACGAACTCACTCCTCCGGCGTGCTTGTCGAACAGATCCCGGAGCGGTTGGGAGATCTCGCCGTACACGCTCATGCGATGGTCGTAGGCATACCTGTCAAACAGAATCGCCCTCGCCTCCATGACATGCGCGTTGTGCTCGATCAGCCCTTCCTCACTCACGTACGCCTCGTGGACATCGCACTCGGTTCCGTCTTCGTTGATGAACCAGTCGTAGCGAAGCGTCTGGGTGTCCTGCTCCCGGCTCAACCGCATAATCTCAGCTACCTGGATCTTGAACCCGTCCAGTTCACCTGGGCGGATCTTCAGGTGCGCTCTCACCTCTAGATGACTCATGGCCCCTCCGTAACTGTGTTCGTACGCGGCCAGTACCGACTGCTGGTGGCTAGACCGTGGCCGACTGTTCGAGCCCTTGCACGAACGAGAAGGTGGTCGGCGCTGCTCCCATGCGCGCTTTGATGAGGTTGATGAAGTCCTGCGAGATCTCGCCGTAGATGATCGATCGGTGGTCGTAGGCATAGTCGCGGAACAAGACTGTCCGTGCATCCATGATGTGCATCTGGTGCTCGATCAGCCCTTGCTCGTCTGGGAACATCTCGTGCACTTCGCACTCGGTTCCGTCCTCGCTGACGAACCAGTCGCAACGAAGGGTGCGGGTGTCCTGCTCCCGGGTTAGCCGAACGATCTCGGCCGCTTGGGCCTTGACGCCCTCGAGTTGACCTGGGCGGACCTTGGCATGAGCGATAACTTCCAGGAATCCCATGACTCCTCCTCTTCTTGAGTGGAGCCTTCCGCCGCAGCATGTTTTGGCACAGGGCCTAAAGCCCTGCTACGGGTGGTCAACGGTCCTGCCTTTCCGACAGCGCCAACCTTCCGCACAGCTAGCTATCGAGGTTGCTTCCTGGAGCGAAATTCCGCCGTGACGACCGGGCCCATCGGTCGATCGTGGCGGGGCCATTGCGTATGGGGCCGCTATGATCGGCCCCGCACCGGATGCTTCGGCTGTGAACGGACCTGTTCGCCAGCTCGCGTCGCTCCGCTCGCGGGAACAGCACCAGCCCGGCCAGCATGGCGAGCGCGTACAACGTGAGGCCCCATCCCACCACACATAGTGCGAGGTGAAATGGGATTGCACGCGAGCGTCTACGCGCCCACCTGCGCCGGTTGCTTCTGTCGCGGATGGGCCGGTGCAGTCGTGGCGCGCCGCTCCGCCCGCAGCAGCATTATCAGCGGCAACAGCATGGCTAGGCCGTAGATGGTGAAGAACCAGGAGAAGAACAACGCCAGGCAGACGTGGAACGCTATGGCGCCGACAAGCCCGGCCTGCGCCCGGCGGCCGCCCAAGAGGATCATGACTCCCACGGTCGCCTCGAATGCCACCAGCAGTCCGATAAGCAGAACGGCATGGTCCGGCACGACGGCTCGCCAAGCATCGGTCACCCAGCCGAACTTGGCATCGTCGGCGAAATCAGCGTAATTAACCCCAACCGCGAGAGAGGTGGCGTTGACGGCGGCTCCGCCAAGGAGCATGAGCAGTCCGGTGCTGATGCGTCCGATTTGCCGGGCTCGCTCGCTCACCCCTGCCAGCACGTCCGCGATGAATGCAGGGATGGCGATTGCGAAGAAGACGATTTCGAATGTTAGCTCCAGCGTGTCCACGACGCCCCTCCTTGTGGAGATTGCCGCCTCTTACTCCGATGCCAGCACAGGCTTCGGAGTCAACACAGAGGCGCACGGTCCCTTCATGGCGGGTCCTTCGTCACCGATTTTTGGGCTGTCACCTGTCTCACCCGGCGGAGTGCTGACAGCGACCGCGTCTGTGCGGAAGCTCGGTGACGTCTATCAAATCGAGCGAGCTGCTCAGAGTGTGCCGAGCCATGAGGTTTCGTGCTGCCGCTACAGATGTTCTGACGACCTGGTATTCGCACTCTGTCTAGGTGTCGCTGCCGCAGGAATTTGCGTTGATCGCCGGCAGCAACATCTCTACAACGGATGCTGGGTGCTAGGTCGACAGGGGATCGACGGTCTCGGCGCGTCTGGCGATCGCGCGTAGCATCGCGACACCGTAGGTGGCGTCGACCAGTCCGAGCGGCAGGCAGAGCAGTCGGAAAGCTGTCGGCGAGTAGTTGGCGCGGGTGCGAACCAGCAGCCGTGTCTTATCTTGTGGCAGCGCGCGTAGGACGAGCGCCCAGGTGAAGTCGATATACGTGCCGGAAGTCAGCAGCTGCTTTTCGATCTTGGAGGGTGACTCAGGGTCGTTGATGTCGATGGGGCTGCCGCGTCGTGGATGTCGGATCGAGCGGTACACCAGGGCGTGCGGCGGATCGACATGTTGGACCCGAAAGTAGGACGCGTAGTTGGGCCCATCGCAGATGATGTCCCCGACGGCCACGTGCTGGTATTCCGGCAACAGTCGGTTAGCGCTCGAGGGAAACGGAGTCCTTTGGCCGAACACCCACCGGTTGGCGAATAGGTCAACCCACTGCGGCGTATACCAGCCGCCGCGGCCGTAGCCCATCTGAACCAGCCATGGCCACACCCGCTCGGCAGTGGTGCGCACGGTGATGCCGCGAGTCCACTCCACCATCGGATGCGCGATGAGATCATCTCCGGGCAGCGACCCATACGCCTCGGCGTCTGAAACCCCGGTTCGCGAACTGAGGCGACGCGCCACGGCACCGATCAGCCACCCGCCAAGCATTGCACCGATCGCCGCCGCTGATGCCCGGCCAGAACCGTCCCTAGCCGCATGTGCTGCCACGCCGCCCATTCTCGTCGTGCGATCCCGATCACCCCGTATCAGTGAGACTGTCGCTCGGTACCAGCCACGTGTGGCAGCTGCGCAGGACCACCTGTGGACCTTTGGCACAGGTTCGGTGGTCGGACGCCTCTTGCATCTCAGGTGGCCCTCGATAAACGTCGTCATCACGCCGATCGATCCCAAATAGCCGCTCAATATGGCAGGGAAGGAGCACAAACCATGGATGCGTCTCCCAACCGGCCCGAGGAAGGCGAGTCCGCCACCCACTCATACCCTCCGATCGATGATCTTGACCTGAAAGCGACCGTGGCGCAAATTCTCGACTGCTGGCCATGCGGCGGGCTGGCCGTAGGGGTGATCGCTGACGGAGGCCTTGCTTGGTTCCACGGCCACGGCGTCGCCGATGTTGGGGCGAAGGCGCCAATCACCGAGGACACCGTCTTTCGCATCGGATCGATCACGAAGACCTTTACCGCGATCGCGGTAATGCAGCTGTGGGAGCGGGGACTGGTGGACCTGGACGCGCCGGCAAACAACTACCTCCGCAGCTTCCGGCTAGTCCCGGTGCAGCCGCACTTGCGGCCGGCGACCTGCGACAGCTCCTCACACATACTGCCGGGATGGGTTACTTGCGGCGGCTCTCGGACCTGCTTCAGCCGGCCGTCGGTTCTGGCATCCGAGCGGCACGATCGGGAGCGCCGCCCCTTGCGGAGTGCTACCGCCGTGGCTTGCCCGTTGAGGTTGAGCCGGGGACGAAGTGGGCGTACAGCAACCATGGGTTCGCTGCGCTCGGACAGATCGTTGAGGACGTCAGCGGCCAGCCCTTGGACAACTATCTCCGCGACAACATCTTTGATCCCTTGGAAATGAAGAACACCGATCTGATCCGGTCCGAACGGGTTCGACCCCTTTTGGCCACCGGGTATGTGCTGCACTCCCGCGGCCTCAAGCCGGTCGCCGACCGCGAGATCACAACCCCGGGCGGTGGCGGGATGTATTCCACGACGGCGGACATCGCTCGCTACGTCGCTGCCCTGCTAAGGGCGCCCGACGAGCACGGCTCTGTGCTGAGGCCTGAGTCGGTGGCGATCATGTTCCGGCCGCACTTCCAGCCCGATCCACGCGTGCCGGGCATGGGTTTGGCGTTCGAGCTTGGCGAGGAGCGCGGCCAGCGCACTGTCAGCAAGACCGGCATCGTCTCCGGCTTCCATTCGGCGATGGCCTTAGCTCCCGACAAAGTGATCGGGGTCGTCGCCCTCAGCAACACCGGCGGCATCGACGGTCACAATGCCACCGAGCCGCTCGCAGCACACCCCTGCGTCGCCTGCTCGGCCTTCCCCCAAATGTGCTCCGCAGGGATATTCCGCCGCCCCTCCGAAACCTGGAGCGAAATCTGCGGCTGATACAGCCCCACCCGGGCAACTTGTTTCCCAGAGCTCTCGCTGGGGCCGGCGCCGAGGTCATTGTCGACGCGGACACCTGACGTTGAAACCGCTGACCCCCATTCCAGCGATGCGACACGGCTTCCGCCTATATCCCGACGATCCCGACGACCCCTGGGTGTTCCGCATCCACTTCCCCGATTTCGGGACCGACCACCGCGTGGTGTTGACCGCGAACTCAAGGAGGGGGCGGCCAAGCGCATGTTCCTGGACAGGATGTCGTTCGCGAGGCGGCCCGACCTCAGCAATCCACGAATGTGGCTGACCGGCCTGCTAGCCGCGGGTTGGGCGGGGCTGGCGGTCAGCAGCGTACGGCACCATCGCTCGGACCAGAGGCCGCGGTAACTTAGACCGGCAGCTGATCGCCGGTTCAGGTAGAACCCCTGGCGCGGACGCTTGCGGTGGACTCGACACTGTGACCTATTTCAATGTTGGCTGCGCCGTCGAAGACCCTGCTCTGGTTCGAAGAGTCGGAACACGAGCCATTCGTCGATGAAGCGGACAAGTTCAACACATTGATGGCGGAGCTGGTACGACCGGTCGCTGATGTGACGTGAAGGTCAGGCTCCGGCGAGGTCCAGGGCCGATTCCTGGCCAGGTCGATCGCTTTGTGACTTGGCTAGGGGCGCCTGGTGCTGTGTCAGAGCCAGGGCAGCTTCACGTCGGCGGTATAGGCGTCCCAGACGCCGCCGAACGTCTGCGCCAACTCCACCTCCTCGGCCGGGGCAAACATCCGCGATGCGAAATAGAGCACAATCCCGATCGCGGCGCCGAGCCAGGTGTTGAGCAGAAAACCAAGCCACGGCAGGACCAGGAGCGCCGCCCCGGTGTAGAGGGGGTGCTTCACCACCGCGTACGGCCCGTTCGTGATTAGCTCGCCGCGCGGCACCTTGGTCAGGAGGAGGTACACACACCACCCCCAATTGACGACTCCGACCAGCAGAACGAGCACCGAGAGCACGCCGAGCCACCTCGGCG
>DATCXA010000009.1:0-11419 GCA_036566085.1 Propionibacteriaceae bacterium | reverse complement strand
GCTCTGCCGCTGGCGGCTGATCTCCCAGTGGAGCCGATACACATGGAGCATGCACCAGGTCCCAGGCCCGATCATGATGCCCCCTATCAGGAGAGCACTGATGGCGCCTTCGACGACTTACTTGCGAACAACAAGAAGTTCGCTGAGCACTTTGATCAGCACGGATTCGACGGGGTGGCACATGCAGGCGTTTTGATGATCACCTGCATGGACTCCCGAATCGTGCCCCTTGAAATGGTCGGTCTGACTTTCGGTGATGCCAAGATCATTCGAACCCCAGGCGGTCGAGTGACAACCTCGGCGCTGGCCGGCTGCATTGCCGGGGTCCATCTGCTCAACGTGAGTCGCATCATGGTAATCCCGCATAGCCGCTGTGCTATGGCGGCTACCGATGACGACGTGATCATTGAGAAGATTCGAAGCGCCAGCGGTGCCGACGCTTCCTGGGTCCGGTTCGGCGCCTCCGCCGACCAGCGGCGTACGCTGCACCGGGATATCGAGAAGCTTCGCAATCACCCGCTCATCGGTGATCGAGCAGCCGTCGGCGGCTTCTATTACGACGTTGACACTGGCCTTTTAGAACGCTGGGACTGAGCGCGGCTGCCGGCACTTCTACTACGCGTCGATGGTGGCGGTGTCCAGAGCGTACGCGCCATCGATAATGAACTCCTTGCGCGGACCCACATCGTTGCCCATCAGCATCTCGAACGTGGTCCCCGCGATCAGGCCATCATCCACCGTCATCCGGCGCAGCGTACGGTGCCGGGGACTCATCGTGGTCTCGGCCAGCTGATCAGCATCCATTTCCCCAAGACCCTTGTAGCGCTGCGGTTCCTTGAAGTGCAGACCCTTCTTGGTCAGCTCGGCTGCCTTCCGCTGGTACTCGGCGTCAGAATAGGTGTAGATGTACTTCTCTTGTCCTTTACGAGGATTGGTCAGCTCAAACCGATGCAGTGGCGGAACTGCTGTGAAGACTCGGCCAGCATCCACCAGCGGTCGCATGTACCGGAAGAACAGAGTCGCAAGCAGACAGCGAATGTGAGCACCATCGGAGTCCGCATCGGCCATGAAAATGATCTTGCCGTAACGGGCCGCATCGAGATCGAAGCTGCGGCCGGAGCCTGCTCCGACAACTTGGATGATCGAGGCACACTCAGCGTTCTTCAGCATGTCGCCGATCGAAGCCTTTTGAACATTGAGGATCTTGCCGCGGATCGGCAACAATGCCTGGAATTCGGAGTTCCGAGCCAGCTTGGCGGTACCGAGCGCCGAGTCACCCTCCACAATAAAGAGCTCTGACCGGTCCACATCATTACTGCGGCAGTCGACCAGCTTGGCCGGCAGCGAGGAAGATTCGAGCGCGTTCTTGCGGCGCTGGGCCTCCCTATGCTGCCGGGCAGCTACCCGCGCCCGAGAGGCGCCGACGACCTTCTCCAAGACCCCGCGGGCTTGCGCGCGGGTCGCCGCCTTGGTGGACCCCAGGAACTTGGCAAGTTCACCTTCCACCGCTTTGGCAACCAGCCGCGACACCGCGGGTGTCCCGAGGACCTCCTTGGTCTGACCCTCGAACTGGGGCTCGGCCAGCCGTACGGTGACGACCGCCGTCATGCCCTCGAGGACATCCTCTTTCAGGACTTCGTCGCCGTTCTTCAGGAGCCGGGTGTTTTGCAGGGCATTGCTGAACGCCCTCGTCAACCCGCGCTCGAAGCCAGCGACATGGGTACCGCCTTTCGGCGTAGCGATGATGTTCACAAACGACTGGGTACGCGTCTCATAACCGTCCCCCCAACGGATGGCAACATCGATGTCGAGGTCCCGCTCAACGTCTGCAGGCTCCATATGGCCATCGTCATCCAGCATAGGAACCGTCTCGGTAAACCGATCCATGCCTCGTAACCGGATCACATCGGTGATCGGCTGATCTGGAGCAAGGAACTCGCAGAACTCCGAGATCCCGCCCTGGTGCAGGTACGTTTCCTCGACGACGTCCTCGCTTCGAACGTCATTAACATGGAGCGCCAGTCCGGGAACCAAGAAGCTGGTCTGTCTGGCGCGATCCTGGAGCTCCCGCAGCGACAGCTGGGCGTCATGGAGGAAGATCTGCCGGTCTGGCCAGTAGATCACCCGAGTGCCAGTCGTGCCTTTGGGTACCCGGCCGATCTTGCGCAGGCTGCCTCCGGGCGTGAACTTGGCCGTCGGTCCAGGACCGTCGAAAGTTCCGGGAACGCCGCGCCGGAAAGACATCGCCCAGGTTGCGGAATTCCGATCCACCTCGACATCGAGCCGACTGGACAGGGCGTTGACGACGGAGGAGCCGACGCCGTGCAGTCCACCTGTCGCGTTGTAGGAGCCAGCGCCGAACTTGCCCCCAGCATGGAGTTTGGTGAAAACCACCTCGACACCGGACAGGCCGGTGCGAGGCTCTATGTCTACTGGGATACCGCGGCCCTGGTCCCGCACCGAGATGCCACCATCGGAGCGCAATGTGACGAAGATCTCTTTGCCATAACCACCAAGCGCTTCGTCGACGGCGTTGTCGATGATCTCCCACAGACAGTGCATCAACCCTCTGGTGTCGGTGGAGCCGATATACATCGCGGGGCGTTTGCGAACTGCCTCGAGCCCTTCGAGAACCAGCAGATGCCGCGCCTCGTAGTCACGGTTTTCCGTTGCAGCGCTGGCAGTTGGCACGGGCTGAGAGTACCTCGCGCAAGGCGTCGAAGCCGCGCCAAAAGCTACCAATCCAGCGCTGTGTCGGACACGAAAACCTCACAACGACCTGAGGTCCGGGCCAGCTAGCGATTCACAGGATTCGTTACACAACAGTCATTGCTCCGAGATGCAGAGCCGGAACAATCAGAGGCAGGCGAGATGTTGAGGTATGCGGGGCCAGGTATCAGCAACACGGTGCACGGTCCTAAGCACAGACGAAATCATCTGCCAAGATCATCTGCCAAGAGATGGTCGGATAGTGAAAGCGAGGCCGCCGTGAACGCAGTCATCGAAGGTCCCGCATTGAACGCCTCGGATCGTTGCGATCGGTGCGGCGCACAAGCCTACGTCCGAGTCACGATGGCCAGCGGGTTCGAGCTTTTTTTCTGCTCGCACCACAGCAAGGAGCACGCTGACAAGCTCAAGCAAGTAGCTCTCGAGATCCACGACGAGTCACAGCGGATTGGCTAGGCCGCCCGTACACACTTGCTGAGCTCGAGGCGAGCTTCCACGGGATCCGACCTAGCGCCGCGTTCGAATGCCGTCAGTCCAGATAGTCCCGCAACACTTGTGACCGCGACGGGTGTCGCAACTTGCTCATGGTCTTGGACTCGATCTGACGGATGCGCTCGCGAGTTACGCCGTACACCTTGCCAATCTCATCAAGCGTCTTGGGTTGGCCGTCGGTCAATCCGAAGCGCATCGAGACGACCCCGGCCTCTCGCTCGCTGAGCGTATCCAAGACGTCGTGGAGCTGCTCTTGGAGCAGAGTGAAGCTCACCGCATCCGCAGGAACAACAGCTTCGGAATCCTCAATCAGATCACCGAACTCGGAGTCGCCATCTTCACCCAGCGGCGTATGTAACGAGATGGGCTCGCGGCCGTACTTTTGAACCTCGACGACCTTCTCGGGAGTCATGTCGAGCTCGCGAGCCAGCTCCTCGGGCGTCGGTTCCCGGCCGAGGTCCTGCAACATCTGGCGCTGCACGCGGGCGAGCTTGTTGATCACCTCGACCATATGGACCGGGATCCGGATTGTACGCGCCTGATCGGCCATCGCCCGGGTGATGGCCTGCCGAATCCACCATGTCGCGTACGTGGAGAACTTGTAGCCCTTGGTGTAGTCGAACTTCTCGACCGCCCGGATGAGACCGAGGTTGCCCTCCTGAATGAGGTCGAGGAAGAGCATGCCGCGACCGGTATACCGCTTGGCTAGCGAGACCACCAGCCGGAGATTGGCCTCCAGGAGGTGGTTCTTGGCGCGGCGACCGTCTTCGGCGATCCAATCGAAGTCGTCAAGTTGCGATGTTTTGATCTTGGTTCGATCGTCGTTCAGCTTCTCGTCGGCAAACAGGCCGGCCTCGATGCGCTTCGCTAGCTCCACTTCCTGCTCGGCATTCAGCAGGGCGACCTTGCCGATCTGCTTCAGGTAGTCCTTGACCGGGTCAGCAGTGGCGCCGGCGGCCATGACCTGTTGCTCGGGCTCATCCGCGTCGTCGGCCTCCGACAGTGTGAAGCCCTCATCCTCGGCAAGCTCCTCTTCGAGCTTTGCCTCCTCAGCCGGTTCGAACGATGACTCGTCGACATCATCCAGCGTCCGCTTCTTACCGACTGTGAGGACGACCTCCTCACTTTCTAGATCGACAACCACATCAGCGGTCAGCTCTTCACTCTCAAGTTCGACATCCAGCTGCTCCAGAGCAAGGTCCTCAAGCTCAACCTCCTCGGCTGCCTCAGGCTCGGCTACATCGGCATCAGGGACATCTGGCTCTGCAGTCAGCGTCACGTCATTGTTGACTACAGGTTCATCTTCGACGACAGGCGGCGGTGGGGCGGCCTGCGTGGCCGGAGCGCTATCGACTGATTTCAGCTGCGCCTTCTTGGCGGTGGCTTTCTTGGCGGTCGTTTTGTTCGCTGTCGTCTTGTTGGCTGCGTTCTTGACGGCTGCGTCTTTGCTGGTTGGGACGGCCTTCTTGATCGGAACGCTTTCTTGCCGCGCCCGGCTAGTGGACGCGGCCACCGCGCGGGCCGATCTGTGCAGTTTGGAGGGGGGTGTCACAAAGAGCCTCTCGGACTGACTTGTTGGGGCAAGCGAAACTAGGGCAAGCAACGCCCATTGGATGTCAACAGGCGCTCCACGGGTATTCTGACACGAATCTCCAAACCCTCAGTTCCACGACGATTTCGTGTCGCAAGTGCGGACGGCACGGTCCGATGAACCTAGACGGCGTCAGGCTCAGCCTTTACCGCCAGCACCGGACATGCCGCATCGAGGAGGACTCGCTGGGCGTTGCTGCCCAGCAGCAGCTTGCCGACGGGGGATCGGCGGCGGAGCCCGATGACAATGAAATCGGCCGCGGTCGTCTCAGCGATCCTGATCAGCTCCTCTGCTGAATCTGCGGCGTCCGCTGCGCTCCTGATTTCATAGTTGAGGCCGGATGCGGCCAGCTGCTCAGCCAGGCCGACAGTCTCCGCGTCCGGTGAGGTGTTCACCACTACCAATGCCGCGGCGCGTAACCGGGCCTCGCTGAGGGCGCGCTTGAGGGCGGCGCGCCCCTCGGGCCGTGAGGAATACCCCACGACGATGCACGCCGGCGCGCCGGCCGCCAACGGCTGCTCGGGCAGCTCGGCCGGTCTGGCGCCAGCGTGATCTGACGGCGCCTGATCTGGTGGGACCTGATCCGATAGAGACTGAATCGTCTCTGACATCAGCGCACCTCCCAGGTGTGGACCGGCTCGTTGCTATGCATCAACGGCATGTAGCTAGCAAGCATGCCGCCTACCGCTTGCTGCCTGGTTTCACCGGCCTGCTCGCGGCGTGCCACTTCCGCGACCTGCCACGTTGCTCCATTGGCCAGACGCAAGCAGCGGCGTTCGATGATCTCCAACAGCCGACCGATCTCGGCCTCGTCGACCTCCCACTGCCGCAGACCATCCGCCGCCAATGGCAACAACTTGCGGACGACCAGTTCGGCTACCCGGACCTGGCCGATCTGCGGCCAGTAGACCTCCGCATTGATGCCGTGACGAATACCGGAGACGAAGTTTTCCTCGGCCGCCTGGAAAGACATTTGAGTCCAGATCGGACGATCCTCGCTGGCTAAGGCACGCACGATGCCGGCGAAGAAGGCAGCGTTGGCTATCGTGTCCACGACGGTCGGCCCCGCTGGGAGTACGCGGTTCTCAACCCGCAGATGAGGATTGTCGCCGCTGATGTCATAGACCGGCCGGTTCCAGCGATAGATCGTGCCGTTGTGCAGCCGCAGCTCGTCCAGGCGCGGCACGCCGCCGCTGTCAAGTACCGCAACAGGATCCTCGTCGGAGCTGATCGGCAGCAATGCAGGAAAGTATCGGGAGTTCTCTTCGAAGAGATCGAAGATCGAGGTGATCCAGTGCTCGCCGAACCACACTCGAGGGCGTACGCCCTGCACCTTCAGCTCTTCACTCCGAGTGTCGGTGCTCTGCTCGAACAGCGGTATGCGTGACTCGGCAACCAACTGCTTACCAAAAAGGAAAGGCGAGTTGGCACCGAGCGCGACCTGTACGCCGGCAATAGCCTGGGCTGCATTCCAATACCCTGCGAAATCGTCGGGGCTGACCTGGAGATGTATCTGGGTCGAGGTGCAGGCGGCCTCGGGCATGATCGTGTTCGACACCATCGCCAAGCGCTCCACGCCGTCGATGATGATCTCCAGATCTTCACCGCGAGCCGCAAAGATCTGCTGGTCCAGCATCGAGTAACGCGGATTCTCGCTGACGCTGTCCGGAGTTACATGGTGCGGCATCAGGGTTGGCAGGATGCCGATCATCACCAGTCGGGCGCCGATCGCCTTCGCCCGTGGGTCGGCCTCGTTCAGCGACTTTCGCACCGACTGTTCGAAGTCGGAGAAGCCGAACTCGGCCAGTCTGCGTGGCGCGACATTGATCTCGATGTTGAAGCGGCCAAGCTCGGTTTGGAATGACGGATCGGCTATCGCGGCCAGCACCTCAGCGTTGCGCATGGCCGGCTGACAATCTGTATCGACAAGATTGAGCTCGATCTCCAGACCGGCCATCGGCCGCTCGAAGTCGAATCGGGACTCTGTGAGCATCCGGGCCAGCACGTCGAGACCTTTGCGAACCTTGTCGCGGTGACGCTTCCGGTCCTCCCGTGTGAACTCTGTCGCGTCGACCTCAGCACCCATGAGGCTATCCTCACGCATCGCGGTCGTTGCGGGAACACTACGCTCGTCCACCATGACCGTCGACGCTTCCGTAACCCCCGCACCGCCGATAGCAAAGAGAATCCCGACAAGGCGCGTCCATCACCGTGACGTGTTCCTCGACCCGTACGAGTGGCTGCGCGACAAGGACAATCCAGAGGTGATCAGCTATCTGGAGGCTGAGAACGCCTACACCGAGGCGCAGACGGCTCATCTGTCGGAACTGACGGAAGCGGTATTCAACGAGATCAAGGCGCGAACGAAGGAAACCGACCTCAGCGTGCCGACCTACGCATCTCACCCCGGCGGCTCGGCGTACTGGTACTACGTGCGAACTGTCGAAGGATCTGAGTACCCGATCTATTGCCGAGTTATTGCCAAAGATCGTCACAACTTGCCAGATCCGGAACGAGAGATCATCGGGGAGGAGGTGCTTCTGGATGGCAATCTGGAAGCCGAAGGGCACGAATTCTTCTCCCTCGGCGCCTTCAGCGTATCTCTTGACGGACGCCTACTGGCCTACTCCGTCGACCTGACAGGGGCTGAGCGCTTCACGATCATGATCAAGGATCTGGTTTCCGGTGAGCTGTTGCCGGACCAAATCAGTGACACGGCCTACGGGGCGGCCTGGGCTAAGAACAGTCATCTCTTCTACACCAGAGCGGACGAGGCATGGCGGCCGTACGTCGTGCTGCGGCATCGCGTCGGCACGGACCCGGCGCAAGACGTCGAGGTGCTGACCGAATCAGACGAGCGCTTCTGGCTCGGCGTCGACACCAGCCGTGACGACCAATGGATCATCATCGGCGCTGGAAGCAAGATCACCTCAGAGTTTCGGCTGCTCAGTACCGATGATCCCGAAGGTGAGCCGCGGATCGTCGCTCCACGACGTCAAGGTGTCGAGTACGACGTGGAGCCTGCGGGTGATCGATTGCTGATCGTGCACAACGATGGCGCTGAGGACTTCGAGCTCGCTGAGGCCCCGCTCACTGCGACCACTCACACCGAGTGGAGGCCGGTGATCCCACACCGCCAGGGCGTGCGAATCATCTCGGTCAGCGCGTACGCCGGCCATGCGGTGGTTTCGCTGCGGCGTGACGGACTCACCGGCCTGCACGTGATGCCCCGCGATGCCGGAGGCAACTTGCAGCCCGGGGCGGATATCGCATTCGAGGAGCCGCTCTTTGTGGTGTACGCCCCGGGAGAGTCGGAGTACGACACTCCGACCATCCGAGTGAGTTACGCCTCCATGCTGACCCCGGATTCGGTTTACGACTACGACCTGGCAAGCGGAGAACTGACACTGCTGAAACGCACGCCAGTGCTGGACGATCCCCGATTCGGTCCCTATCGGCCGGTTGACTATGTCCAAGAACGAGGCTGGGCGAGCGCGCCGGACGGCACCCGCGTGCCGCTGTCGATCGTGCGCAAGGCAGACGTTCCATTGGACGGCTCGGCACCGGCGCTGTTGTACGGCTATGGCGCCTACGAGGCGTCCATGGATCCCAGCTTTTCAATATCCCGGCTGTCGCTGCTAGATCGCGGCATCGTGTATGCCATTGCCCATATCCGTGGCGGCGGTGAGCTGGGGCGGAGCTGGTACGAGCAGGGCAAGACGCTTGCCAAGATGAACACCTTCACCGACTTCATTGCCTGCGCTGACTACCTTGTCGAACACGGCTATACCTCACCTGACCGGCTAGCCGCCAGGGGTGGGAGCGCCGGTGGCCTGCTGATGGGCGCGACGGCGAACCTCGCCCCGGAGAAGTTCCATGCCATCCATGCCGCAGTGCCGTTCGTCGATGCTCTGACCACGATCCTGAATCCTGATCTGCCACTTACCGTCATCGAATGGGAGGAGTGGGGAGACCCGCTGCATGACCCGCAGGTGTACGCGTACATGAAGACTTATAGCCCGTATGAGAATGTGCGCACCATCGACTATCCGGCCATATTGGCAACCACCAGCCTCAATGACACCCGCGTTTTCTACGTCGAACCGGCCAAATGGGTTGCTGCGCTGCGTCACTCCGTCACAAACTCCGAGAAACGTCAGATCCTGCTCAAGACAGAGATGGTTGCAGGCCACGGCGGAGTCAGCGGACGTTACAAGAGCTGGCGTGAACTGGCGTTCGAGTACGCCTGGATCATTAGCCAGATAACTGGCAACACCGCCTGAACTCGGGAATCCTGCGCCGTTTGTGAACGTTTTATAGCAGTCACCGCGGACGCGTGTACCGCCGCGGGACGCCGGGTATTGCATCCAGAAAGGGTCGCTGCTTCGAACCAGTAGCGGACGCTGTCGAACTCGATGACGAGGTCAAATACCGCCCGGGGTTACCCCCGAGTAGGTCTCAGGGATTCTTCAGGGCAAGCAAGGAATCCAAATCGGTACTTGACGCGTTCTGGATTGTGAAGGTAACGAAAGGGGCCATAGTGGCAACAACTACTCGTTCGCGAGTATCCGAAGGCATCGATGGCAAGGATGCAGTCGGCCTATATCTGGAAGGCATCGCCAAGACTCCGTTGCTGACCGCCGAAGAGGAGGTTGAGCTGGCAAAGACCATTGAAATTGGTCTTTA
This sequence comes from Propionibacteriaceae bacterium, assembly GCA_036566085.1. Classification (GTDB taxonomy): domain Bacteria; phylum Actinomycetota; class Actinomycetes; order Propionibacteriales; family Propionibacteriaceae; genus Microlunatus. Next base: position 1,923 of record DATCXA010000009.1, on the reverse strand, counting down.
CGCCGAGCACATCCTTGCTGGTGATGTCTCACTTGCCGAGCGCGGAAAACACGCCAAGCGGCCGACGAAGGCCGAGTTGGAGTTCCTCGTTGAGGAAGGCCAGCGGGCAATGCAGCATTTTGTGACCGCCAACCTTCGTTTGGTCGTTTCAGTTGCTCGTAAGTACGGCCGGTCTCAGATGCCCCTTTTGGATCTGGTGCAAGAAGGTAACACCGGTCTTATCCGGGCCGTTGAGAAGTTCGACTACACCAAGGGGTTCAAGTTCTCCACGTACGGCACTTGGTGGGTACGCCAGTCGATTAGTCGTGGCATCGCCCAGCAGGGCCGGATCGTTCGGCTTCCCGTACATGTAGCCGAGCAGGTCAATCAGGTGGGTGCCGTACGAAGGACTCTGGAACGGCGACTTGGCCGTGATCCCGAGATCGAAGAGATCGCTGTGGAGATGGATCTCGAGCCAGAGCGCGTCCTGGATCTGATGCGGTACGGGCGCGATCATGTCAGCCTCGATGCCCCCGTTGAGGAAGGCGGCGATACCGCTCTGGGCGATCTGATCGCGCGTGAGCCGATGCCGGGTCCGGACGAGGTCTTCCTCGATGCTGAAGAGCACGCTCGCTTGGAGGACATGCTCGCTTCCTTGGATGAGCGGTCCGCCGACGTCGTCCGCCGTCGTTACGGTCTTATCGATGGCCGCCAGGCCAAGTTGGCTGATATCGGTGCGATCTGGGGAATCACCGCCGAGCGAGTCCGTCAGATCGAACGTCATGCCATTGCCAAGCTGCGGGGTAAGTCGGTCCTGGCTGCGTAACCCCCGCGCGCGCCGACCTCACAGCGACTTACCAGCAGCTCACAGGGCGATCCGGATTTCCCCCTCCGGATCGCCCGCTTTTACTTGGGGCTCGGCATAGTCAGGACTTGCGCAATGGACGGATGAGGCCTTCTTGAGCGACGTTGGAGACCAAGATGCCGTTTTGGAAGAGGCGTCCGGTCGCCAGGCCAAGGCCGTGCGAAGCGGAAGGTGAGACTTGGTCGTAGAGCAGCCACTCGTCGGCTCGGAATGGTCGATGAAACCACATAGCGTGGTCAATCGATGCCGCCTGGACGTTGAAACCGACAAAAACGCCGTGCGGCACTGTGGTTGCGCCAAGCAGGGTCAGATCGCTGGCATAGGCCAACGCCGCGTGATGCACCCGACGATCATTGGGCAGGCGTCCATTGGCTCGCACCCAGACGCGAGAACGCGCCGGATGCGACGGATCGATAAGGTCACCGCCGGGCCGAGAGTCGCCGACGTAACGGACATCGAGCGCTCCCCACTCGCGCTCCCAGAACGAGACCGGCCTACCTGATGCCTCGAAGAGCACCTCGCCAAGCGTTGGACATTCCTCGGGCGGCGGAACGTCATCCGGCGCCAGGTCTAGGTGTTCAAAGCCTTCTTCCATCTCATGGAAAGAGCTCGACAAGTAGAAGATCACCTGGCCACCTTGTCGGGCAACAACTCGCCGCGATGAGAACGAGCCGCCGTCGCGCACCGACTCCACGTCATAGACCATCGGAATGTCGGTCCGGCCTGGCACCAGGAAGTAGGCGTGCAACGAATGCAGTACCCGTGAAACCGACACCGTCCTCGACACGGCAATGAGTGCCTGCGCCAGCACCTGGCCGCCAAAGACGCGTTGCAGCTGGGTGTCTGGCTGCCGCGCCCGGAACAAGCCGATCTCAATCTCCTCCAAGTCCAATAGGTCGATGAGTTCCATCACGGACTGCGGCACAGGAGGAGCCTAATGTCGCTCGGGGTTGAGGTCATCGGATGTGTCTAGGAGTTGGCTGCGTGGACCAGACGCCACGGGGAAAGCATCTCCCGCTAGCCCAAAGTCAAGCCAGCCGGAGTCCAAGGGTCACGTCAAACGGTCTGCGGACGCTGTC
>DATCXA010000007.1:0-2553 GCA_036566085.1 Propionibacteriaceae bacterium | reverse complement strand
ACCGTGCTTGGCTTTACTGTGCGGGTCCGCGAGGAGGCCGAGACGGATGTCATCCGGGCCATCACCTTGATCGAGGTCGAGGGGCGCTCGACCGATGACGTCATCCGCAAGCTGCGCGGCTTTCCCGAGGTGCAGGCGTTGCACTCGACGAACGGCGGGTGGGATTTGGTTGCCGACCTGCGCACGAGCACGCTCACGGCGTTCGACCGGCTTTTAGGCCGGATTCGATCGATCGAGGGAGTGGTCAATAGCGAGACGAGCATTTTGCTCAGTTCGGTGTTGCGCTAGGCCACGTCAGTAGATCTTGGATACATGCGAGGATGGCGAAGTGCCATTGCCTCTACGAGTACTCTTCACTTTCGCAGGCGGTCAAGGCCATCTCAATCCGATGCTCCCCTTGGCGTCATTACTAGGAGAAGCAGGCCACCAAGTCGCTGTCGCTGGCCAGGACTCCGTCGTGGAGAACATGACGAGTTTCGGATCCGTTTTTCCGTATCCGTCCGCGAACCACGTGCTGGACGACCAGACGACAGGAGTGCTCGTTCAACCTGATTTGAACCACGAGTTTGGCGTGATCGGTGACTATTTCGTGAGCCGGCTCGGGCATACAAACGCCCAGCGGGTTGGGGAGATCATCCAGCAATGGCGGCCGCGGCTTCTCGTGTGCGATGAAATGGACTTCGGTGCGATGGTCGCGGCCGAACGCTTCGAAGTCCCTCTCGTCATAGTCAACGTAATCGCTTCTGGTGGACTCACACGACCTGACCATGTGGCTGAACCGCTCAGAGCACTCCGCGAAAGCTTTGGCCTGGGCCCCGATCCACGCTTGTCGATGCTCGAAGGTGACCTCGTCGTGGCGCCATTCCCACCGTCCTTCCGCGATCCGTCGTTCCCGCTACCGCAGACCGCCGTGTCTATTCGGTCGGAGACAGGAATCGGCTCGGGCGATCACCCAGCAGTTGACTGGCTTAGAGCGGGTTCCGAGCAGACGCGCATCTACTTCACGCTCGGAACGGTATTCAACACGGAGTCGGGTGATCTGTGCACGCGCGTTCTCGAAGGGCTGCAAGAACTCCCAGCTCGAATTCTCGCCACAGTGGGGACGAACATTGACCCATCGAGCATTCCAATCTCTGCGGCAAATGTCCGGATTGAGCGCTTTGTACCGCAGAGCCTCGTCCTGCCGGTAGTCGACCTGGTGGTCAATCATGGTGGATCTGGATCCGTGATTGGGGCGCTCGCCCATGGCATCCCGCTCATCGTCATTCCACTCGGCGCTGATCAAGAACTCAATGCTCACCGCGTTGAAGCCCTTGGAGCTGGGCTCAAACTTGACCCTATGACGTGCACGCCACTCGAGATTAGCAATGGTGTTCAATGTATTCTCCAGACCGGCACTGCAGCAGACGCGGCCCACCGTGTCCAGGAGGAGATCGCCGCCCTGCCTGACGTATCTTCGTTGCTGCTTGCCCTCGAGAAGGTATCCCGCCTACGTTCGTTGTGACCGACCCGAGAGTGACGTGCACGACTTTGATGACTCGGACTCCGTTCACTCGGCCACGACTGAGCTTGTCGAAGCGGGCTCCGCCGAGCGCGGTGTCACCAAGCCTCAAGGAGGGTCCAGGCTTGATCGCCGCAACTGCTTCAGCTATCTTGTCGTCGTCGTTTGCGGTTGGCGTTGGCGTGTTGGAGGGTGGCGGATCGGCCGGTGGGGTACCACTTTCCGGACTGGTCGAGCCAGGGTGGGTACTTCACTTGCGGTAGGCCGCCCACCATCCGGAATTGCCAGCCGGAGCTGTCCAGGGTGCGGTGGTGGAACCAGCACAACCCCATCCCGTTGTCGGTATGGGTCGGCCCACCGTTACCGGCCGGGTCGACGTGGTGGATCTCGGACAGGGCGCCGGGCATGTGGCAGCCGGGGACGCAGCATTCCCCATCCCTCAGGATGATCGCCCGGCGTTGCTGGGCGGTAAAGATCCGCTCCAACGACCCCAACTGAAGGATCCGCCCGTCCTTATCGAACACGATTTTCTGCATCCCGCCGGTGCAGGCGAACTGCCGCACCGCGGCCAGCGAGATCGGGGTGTCCCCGATATACCCGCACCCGGTGTTCGTTTCCAGGTTCTCCTGGGTGACCGCGACGGCCACCACCGGGGCGGCCCCACCCAACTGGGGCATGGTCAGGGCGCGGGCGGCGGCATCCACGATCCCGGCGAACACATCATGACGCTGCTGAGCCCACGACCTGGGGTCGGCGTCCCGCCCGGCCGCGGCGGCTTCCTCCTCACTCAGGAAGGCGGGTGCGCTCTTCGGGGACAGGCAGGCATCGATCACGGTGGACAGCTTCGCCGCGACATCCGGCAACAACGCCCCACGGACACCAACCAGACCGTCCCGCTCCGGGGACAGGTGCAGGTAGCGTTGCCGCATCGCCTGCACCTCGGTGGGTTCGGACCCGTCCTGGTCCAGGAACATCCGCCACACACTGGTCTGCTGGCGAATATCGTCCGCCGTGCACGCCACCGGGGAGAGTTCGGTGGCCCCGGTGGCGGC
>DATCXA010000001.1:0-6791 GCA_036566085.1 Propionibacteriaceae bacterium | reverse complement strand
GCGGGCCCTGCCGACCGGAATGTCGAGTCGGGCGCGTGGCTGACGGCGACGTCGGTAAGAGCGGTGAGGCCGGGCAGCACGATGTCAACCTTCGGCGTACCAGCCGGCAGCGGCGGGAAGGTGGTGACCGCACTCATTTGCTGGCCGATACGACGGAGCGATTCGGCGCCGATACGCAAATCTGTGCACAGGCATTCCGGTGCCCCTTGATCCGCGAGCTTGTTCGTCGTTAGGCGCGCTCGATAGATACCGCTGCCGAGACGGAGACGTGGTCCCCCGGCCGCGATTTGATGGGACGAATGCTCGGGTGGCTCGGCGTCGGCCAACGGCGGACTCGAGGCAGTGTGCAGACCGCGACCGGGGTCTAGCGACAGGATCGTCCACGCGATCGATGTAAAGGTGCTGCTGGCGTAGACGCCGTTGATCATGACGAGGTAGTGCTGCCTGGCCGGGGGATACCCGAACGCCTTGGTACGGGCCACCACGGAAGTAGGTTCAGCCGGGCGGGTCAGTTCCGTGGGATAGCTGGCAAGTGGCAGCATGCCGGCCGGCGTTACCGGCACCTGCCAGAACGGGGGCACTGTCGCCAGGTCAACGTCCACCGTGGCAACGTCGTTCGGCAAGGGCGGAAATGCGACCTGGAGCAGTGTGGTGTGGTCGATCCGCAGATTCCGCTCGGCAAGCGTGACCGAGGTGCAGAGGCATCGGGAGGCAGAATCCTTGAGCGTCAGTGGCCGGTAGACCCTCGACCGCGGAGCATCGACCAAGATGATGCTCGGATAGCCTTCGCCCGGTCTACTGAGACCGAGGTCGAGCATTTTTGGTACCGGATCGTTGGGACGTAGGCCCGGTCCGTGAAGAGGAGTGACCGACCAGTCCAGCACCGTCCCGCCGGCGACTCGACGCACTGCGTGGACGGCAATCCGCACGGTGATGTCGAGGCCGTCTGCCGAAGTCCACACCGCCTCGCCGACGACAGGTAGGTCAGGATTGGGTACTTGGGCGCTCTCGTCAGGGGTGACAGGCCGGATCGGCGGCGCGGTCGTCTCCCGCGTGATGGCCCGGCCGAAGAGACCCGGTTCCGTACGGTCGTAGGAGCAGCCGGTTATCAGGCAAGCAAGAATGAGGAGCGGAATCCAGCGCCTCATCTCATTGATGTTACGACGGTGCGGCGTGCGGAGCCGTCATGGAGCGGTTGGGCATGGTCAACACCGCGATGGTGAGCCCCACAGCGACAACTCCAGCGGCCAGGAACACCCGATGCAGGGCGTGTTCTAAGACAGCAGGCGGAATAGCGCTCGCGGTCGAAGAGATGTGGCCACCGACACGCTGGCTCAGCGACGCGTTGGCGATCGCGCCGAAGACCGCAATGCCAAGTGCACTGCCCATTGATCGGGCGAAAACGTTGGTACCCGTCACGACACCGCGCCGCTCCCACTCGACCGCGGATTGCGCGGCAATCAGTGTCGGGCTGGCCACCAGACCCAACCCCAACCCGATCACGAAACAAGTCGCGCCTATCTGCCAGACGGAGCTCCGGGATGACAGCAGATCTAGCAGTGCCGCGCCGATCATGATCACAACTGCGCCGATCAGCGCCGTACGGCGAAAGCCGATCTTCAGGTAGATCCGGCCCGCCATGGAGGCAGCGAGCGGCCAGCCGAGGGTCAGAGCTGCGAGGGCGAAGCCCGCCACCAGCGCGGTCGTATGTAGCACGCCTTGGGCGTACAGCGGAATGAACGATGTCAGGCCGATCAGCATCACCCCCACGCCGAGGGCCGCGAGATTGGTCGAGTTCAGCAGCCGGCTGTGGAAGACCCAGCCAGGAAGAATTGGCTCGGCTGCCCGTCGCTCCACGAGCGCAAAGATGATCAAGAGTGACGCACCGACGGTGAGAATCGTGATGCTTGGCAACGAAGACCATTGCCACAAAATGCCGCCCTCGAGTAAGCCGAGGATGATCAGCGACGAGCCAACACCCAACAATGCCGCGCCCGCTACGTCGATGCGGTGCTGCTTACGGACCACTTTCTCGTGAAATCTGCGAGCGAGCCACCACGCCGCCAGCGCACCCAGCGGAATATTGACGAAGAAAATCCACCGCCAATTCAGAAAGTCGACGAAGAGACCACCCAGCGTTGGCCCGACGACCGATGACAGCGCCCAAACGCTGGCGACGTAGCCCTGGACTCGAGCGCGTTCGGCTACCGAATAAATGTCACCGATGATGGTCATCGACGTCGGCATCACTGCGCCCGCTCCGAGGCCCTGGAGCGCTCGGAATGCGATCAGAGCTGGCATGCTCCAGGAAATCCCGCACAAGATGGACCCGATGACAAAAAGCCCTATACCGACGAGCATGACCGGCTTGCGTCCCATGAGGTCGGTGAACTTGGCGAAAATCGGTACCGACACGGCCTGCGCGAGCAGATAGATCGAGAACAACCACGGAAACTGGGCGAAACCACCAAGATCGTTGACGATCGAGGGAACTGCGGTAGCGAGGATCGTCGCATCGATCGCGATGAGCCCCACGCTCAACATGACCGACAACAGGATCGGACCGCGTTCGGATCGAAGGCCGACCGATGCGCGCGAGATCGTCTGTTGCTCGGTCGGCGGGGCCATGTTCAGTGACAACTCGCGATTCGGCTCAGGCATTCCCACGGAATTCCATGCTGGACGCCTCGTACGCCGTGCTCGATGCCGATATCCCACGCTGCGTGGGATATTGACGCTGTGCATGGCATGCATGCCGTGTACAGCGTGAGAAAGCTTGGTACAGGCTGCGCCCGGGCGCGCTGAAGAAGCTGGCGCGTCAACTCGGTTCTTGCAGCTGTACGTGCCTTCGAAGGTTGGGATCGTTTGCACTCGCATAGGGAGAGTGCTAAAAAGGGCATTAGCACTCTCCCTCCGAGAGTGCCACCTCTTCTGGCCGGTGAGGCTCCCATGGGCCGTCCGTCGCGGGCACCGGGTGAAGAGCCGTCAAATCACTCTCACAGGAGAGCGGAGAACATGCCCAAACTGATTCAGTTCAACGCTGAAGCGCGGCGTGGCCTCGAGCGAGGGATGAATATCCTCGCCGACGCCGTGAAGGTGACCCTTGGACCCAAGGGCCGCAATGTCGTGCTGGAGAAGAAGTGGGGTGCTCCAACCATCACCAACGATGGTGTGAGCATCGCCAAGGAAATCGAGCTCGAGGACCCGTACGAGAAGATCGGCGCCGAGCTCGTCAAGGAAGTGGCCAAGAAAACCGACGACGTCGCCGGTGATGGCACCACCACAGCTACCGTGCTGGCGCAGGCGATGGTACGCGAGGGCCTGCGGAATGTAACTGCCGGTGCCAACCCGATGAGCCTCAAGCGGGGAATCGAGAAGGCTGTCGCGGCAGTTGTCGAGCAACTGGCCGCGATTTCGAAGGATGTGGAGACCAAGGAGCAGATTGCTGCCACCGCCTCCATCTCTGCTGCTGACACCCAGGTTGGCGAGATCATCGCCGAGGCCATGGACAAGGTCGGCAAGGAAGGCGTCATCACCGTCGATGAGTCGAACACCTTCGGGCTAGAGCTGGAGCTCACCGAGGGCATGCGGTTCGACAAGGGCTACATCTCGCCCTATTTCGTTACCGACACCGAGCGCATGGAGACCGTGCTCGATGAGCCGTACATCCTGATCGTCAACTCCAAGGTCTCCAACCTGAAGGATCTGCTGCCGGTCTTGGAGAAGGTCATCCAGGCGGGCAAGCCGCTTCTGGTGATCGCTGAGGACGTCGACGGCGAGGCGCTCGCGGCGCTGATCGTGAACAAGATCCGTGGCACCTTCCGGTCCGCCGCCGTCAAGGCTCCCGGCTTCGGTGACCGCCGCAAGGCCATGCTCACCGATATGGCGATCTTGACCGGCGGTCAGGTGATCAGCGAGGAGGTCGGGCTCAAGCTCGATAGCGTGACCCTAGAGCTGCTCGGCCAGGCTCGTCAGGTGATCATCACCAAGGATGAGACCACGATCATCGATGGGGCTGGAAGCACGGAACAGATTGCTGGCCGGGTCAACCAGATCCGCACCGAGATCGAGAACTCTGACTCCGACTATGACCGGGAGAAGCTGCAGGAGCGGCTGGCCAAGCTGGCCGGCGGCGTTGCGGTGATCAAGGTCGGCGCAGCCACCGAGGTGGAGCTCAAGGAGCGCAAGCACCGCATTGAGGATGCTGTCCGCAATGCCAAGGCGGCCGTCGAGGAGGGCATCGTCGCTGGCGGCGGCGTAGCGCTCATTCAGGCCGGGGCTAAGGCGTTCAAGGATCTGCAGCTCGAGGGCGACGAGGCTGTCGGCGCCCAGATCGTGAAGCTGGCCTTGGAGGCCCCGCTGAAGCAGATCGCGATCAATGCCGGACTCGAGGGTGGAGTTGTCGCCGAGAAGGTGAGGAGCCTTCCTGCCGATCATGGTCTGAACGCCGCCACTGGCGAGTACGAGAATCTGCTCGACGCCGGCGTTCCCGACCCGACCAAGGTGACGCGCTCGGCGCTGCAGAATGCGGCCTCAATCGCAGGTCTGTTCCTGACCACTGAGGCGGTCATTGCAGACAAGCCTGAGAAGACTCCGCCGGCCCCAGGGCCCGGCGGGGACGGTATGGGTGGCATGGACTTCTGACCAAGTCACAGCAAGATCAGTTAGGGGTGGCTCCTCAGGGAGCCGCCCCTGCTGTTTGTTGAGGCTGCTCGGCCTACCAGCCTGGGAGTTGCGTCAGGTTCTCTATGAAGAAGCGATAGTCCTTCAATTGCTCCGGATCCGGCAAGGGGGTCGGCCACTCAGCGGTCGCCCACCCGCGTGGCGGGTCGTCGCTGTAGTAGGTCCAGGTATCTCCGGCGTACGGCTTTGGTGGTCCAAGCCCAGGCGCTGCGTCCGCTGCTTCGACAACCGGGATGTCGGAAAGAGTGGCGACGCCAGGCAAGATCACGTCAACGCTACGTGTCCCCTTCGGAAGGGCGGGATAGTTGCTAGCTACAGTGGCCTGGCCGCCTTCCCGTCTCAGTGAGCCTGCCCAGAGGCCCAATGAGCTGCACAAGCACTCGTACGCCTTGCGGCCGGCGACCGCAGTCGTCAACCAGGACACCCTTGCTGGTTTGGCCGCGGGGGCACCGTGGGGCCTGATCATAGGCCCGGCGACGACATCGGGACTCAGCACATCGACACCGTCAGGAAAGACGCCGCCGATCGGTGAGAGGGCCGGCTCCAGGATGAACGTGGATTGATCAGTGACTGATGTCATCGTCAACTCCAATGTCGTACGGCCCGGAGCCGCTACGACGCGGTCGATGGCGATGCTCTGCATCCGGCGGGGCTCCTGGCGATATTTGAAGACCTGATGTGCAAGGGTGGCACGCACCGGACTTGGCGGCCGCGTCAGGTCGGTTGGATGCGGCGCGGTCGGAACTTGGCCGATCGGAGTTACTGGTACGTGCACGAATGGCGTCAAGTTGATCAAGTTGACATCGATAAAGTCCAGTGCCGCTGGAAGTGGCGGAAACGTTGCCTGCAGCACACGCGTCTCCCCGATCCGCAAGCTTTGCTGGGTCAACCAAAGCGGTGTGCACAGGCATCGATTGAACAGCCGGCGGGATTGGTGGCTCAGTGTCCGATACGCCTTTCCGCTCGCCGGGTCGAGCAGGAACATATTGACATCGCCTTCGGTGGTCCGGCTCAGTCCCAGGTCGATCCACGATGGGAGGCGGTCCCCGCGGGCGTAGCCCGGCGCGCTGAGGGGGGTGACGGACCAGTCGACGACCGTTGCATTCGCCAGCCGGCGTACTGCGTGAATCGCGAACCGGGTGCTGATCTGCAAACCTTCGGCAGTCGTCCATTCAGCCTCAGCCGCCACCGGCAACTCAGGGTTTGTCGGCGCCGGCGGCGCCGATCTTTCCGTGGTTGGTGACTGGGACGCGTTATTGCGGAAGAGTCCGGGCTCCTCCTTGGCATATGTGCAACCTGTCAGAAGCACGCATGCTGCCGCGATGACGGTGACCAGCCGCTGCACCGCAGCCACGCCCGCAATTCTACGGTCGACCGCTTCGTCGGGCCGGGGGAATATCGTGACGCCATGGCACCCAGTCGAGCAGGCGTTCCACCTGGAGTGCGCTGGTGAACGGACTGTTAGAGGTGCTGGTGCTGCACCCTGCGGATGCCGAACGTGCTGAGGCTGGCGGAGCACACCGGCTAGAGGTGGCATCCAGCCTGACCGACGGCATGTCGCCGGAGCCGGCGTTGGTGGGCCAGATCCGTCGCGCGACCAGCCTTCCGATCCGAGTGATGCTGCGGCTGCGTCCGGGCTACGGCACCGACGGCGCCGAAGTGGCCAGGCTCAAGGGCTTGCTGAGCAGCTATCGAGCGGTCGGCGCTGACGGCGTGGTCTTGGGCTTTCTGAACGCTCACACCGAGGTCGACACCAGCGTGGTGGCCGAGATCATCAGCGGGCACTCTGATCTACGGTTGACGTTTCACCGGGCAGTTGATGCCTGCATCTCCAGCAACCGCGCTTGGCGTGACCTACGGGGATTGCCTGGCCTGGACCAGGTATTGACGGCGGGATCTGCGCGTGGCGTCAGCGAGGGCCTCGATGATCTTGTTACTCGCGCGCGAGGCGACGAGTTCGCGCGTGCGGTGATCATGGCCGGTGGTGGGCTACTTCCTGAGCATGTGCCGTGGCTGGTTCGGGCCGGGATTCGAGCGTTCCACATCAGTACAGCTGCCCGGCCACTGGAATCAACCAAGGCATTTGTCGATCCTGGCCTAGTCCGGAC
>DATCXA010000770.1:0-3115 GCA_036566085.1 Propionibacteriaceae bacterium | reverse complement strand
CCCGTGGACGACACGCCGACTTTGAGACGATCAGTCCTCTGTTGAGTCAGTCCACGAACGTGGCACCGGCCAACTCGACAGAACCTACTTTGAGCCAGCCCGAAGGCGGCAGGCGAGCTCCGAGTCAGACCGGCCGGCACCCCCACGAGACGCTAGGCCACACCCAGCAAGATCCCGCAGGATTCATACAAGTCGGCGGGCTCGAAGCGCGATACGCGCGCGAGCGAAGCGCAGGCGTCAAAACTGTCGAGAAGTGACAATAGGACGTCCGAAGATTCGTGGTCTCCCCGCACGGCCTTTCATGTGAGGCCGGGAAATAGTGCATATGTGCTCGCGATTGTGGCGCCGGGTCAGGGGGCCCAGACACCGGGGTTCTTAGGCCCTTGGCTTGAGGTACCCACTTTCGCTGACCGGCTTAACTGGCTGTCCGCGGTATCTAGCCTCGATCTGAGGCATTACGGCACTGATGCAGCCGCGGAAACGATCCGAGATACCGCCATTGCCCAACCGCTTCTCGTCGCCGCCGGTTTACTCGCCGCCCTCGAGCTGTTCCCCCACCCGGCCGATGCTTACCCGCTCGTCGGCGTCGTTGCCGGTCACTCCGTCGGAGAGGTGACTGCCGCGGCGGGTGTAGGCGTTCTCTCCGCAGAGCAGGCGATGGTCTTTGTACGCGAGCGCGGCCATGCAATGGCCGAGGCCAGTGCGTCGACCCCAACCTCTATGACTGCCGTCATCGGTGGTGATCCTGACGACGTACTCCTCGCTTTGGCAGCACATGGCCTGACTGCGGCCAACAACAATGGCAGCGGGCAGATCGTCGCCGCGGGCACCAAGGATCAGCTGGCCGCCCTGGCTGCCAATCCACCGGCCCGTGCCAGGCTGATTGAGCTGAGTGTCGCCGGGGCTTTTCATACCGTGCACATGGAGCCAGCCGTCGCGCGACTTACCGCACTCGGCCGCGCCATCTCCACGCACGATCCGCGAACTCGCTTACTGTCGAATGCCGATGGTCAGGTCGTGCATGACGGTCGGGAGGTACTGCGGCGGTTGGTGGGACAGGTCGCTGCACCGGTGCGGTGGGATCGCTGCATGGCCGCGATGGCTGATCTGGGCGTTACGGGTCTGCTTGAGATGCCTCCGGCAGGCACCCTCACTGGAATCGCCAAGCGAAACCTGAAGGGTACGGAGGTTTACGCCCTCAACACCCCTGATCAGCTCGAGGAGGCAATGGAGTTCGCGCACAAACACGGCGGCGCCGCGAGTGCTTCCCCGATCGCCGGTAATCCGACCTGGCGACTCGTCGTCTCCCCCGGCAAAGGGCAATTCATTCGCACCGAGGACATTGAGCCTGAAACGCTCTTACCGAGCAATAGCACCGTCGGGATGGTTAAGAATTTCCGCGACGAAGTGCCGGTCAACGCACCCCATGGTGGCATCGTCGTCGAGTGGTTGGTCGAGGACGGTGACCCTGTCGCCCCTGGTCAGCCACTGCTCCGGCTACATCCAATTGTCGAATCCGCCGACGCAACTGAGGTCACCCGATGATGCTGACAGTGACACCGGGCGCCAAGTACGCCGCCATCCTCGGATTCGGTGGATATCGACCGCGTCGCGTGGTGGACAACGCCGAGATCTGCACGATGATCGATTCCTCCGACGAGTGGATCCGTACTCGATCCGGGATCATCGAGCGCCGCTGGGCATCTGATGACGAAACCATCCAGATGATGTCGCTTGCCGCTGCCCGCAAGGCGCTCGATCGGGCCGGAATTGCGGCCGGTCAGATCGACACAGTGATCGTTTCGACAGTCACCCACCTCTACCAAACGCCTGCCGTGGCCACCACGATTGCCAGCGAGCTGGGGGCTAAAAGTGCTGCGGCTTTCGACATCTCAGCTGCGTGTGCTGGGTTCTGCTACGCGACGGCGATGGCAGATTCCTTCATTCGTACGGGCGCGTCCAAATATGTGTTGATCATTGGAGTCGAGCGGCTCACCGACATGACCAACCGCTCCGACAGGTCTACGGCATTCCTCTTTGCAGATGGAGCCGGTGCTGCCGTGATCGGACCTAGTGATTTTCCTGGAATCGGACCGGTGGTGTGGGGGTCTGATGGCGACCAGGCTCCGCTGATCCAGCAGACCGACCCCTGGGATGCCGCCCTGGCGTGGGATCGAGGGTCATATCGGTCCACCGCGGGCGAGGCGAACTGGCCGACGCTGAGGATGGAAGGCAATCCAGTCTTCAAATGGGCCTCCTACACGATGGCCAAGACGGCTGCTGAAGCGCTGGATGCTGCCGGCCTGAGCCCAGAGGATCTGGACGTCTTCGCGCCACACCAGGCGAATATGCGCATCACGGACGCCATGTTTCGCGCTCTCAAGCTGCCCAGCCGGGTCGTCGTCGCGCGAGACATCGCACGGCAGGGAAATACCTCGGCCGCTTCAATTCCGCTGGCGATCGAGGCGTTGCTGGAGTCGGGGGAGGCCCGCAAGGGCCAGACCTGCCTGATCATCGGTTTTGGCGCCGGGCTGGTCTACGCCGGTCAGGTGATCATCCTGCCCTGACAATCCAGACCGCAACACCATCCAACTCACACAAAGGAGCATGCGTATGCCCACCACCGAAGAAGTCCGCACCAATCTCGCCGAGATCGTCAACGAGGTCGCCGGGGTCCCAGTCAACGACGTCCAGCTGGACAAGTCGTTCACCGATGATCTTGACGTGGATTCGCTGTCGATGGTCGAGATCATCTACGCCGCCGAAGAGAAGTTCGGCGTCAGCATCCCCGATGAAGAGGCCAAAAACCTCAAGACCGTGGGCGACGCCGTCGCCTACATCGAGCGTGCTGCCGCCTGATCACATCCGCTGATCGCCCTCGGAGTCATCCCGTACACCTTGGACGGCCCGGAACCAGCCACAACTCGACACGCCACAGACAGGAGATATCGCCATGTCACGCATCCGCGTTGTCGTTACCGGCCTCGGAGCCACCACTCCGCTTGGAGGCGACGTCCCCAGCACGTGGGAGGGTCTGTTGGCCGGCAAGTCCGGCGTAGCAAAGATCGACGCCGACTGGGCTGACGATCTCCCAGTGAAGATCGCGGCACAGGCG
>DATCXA010000731.1:0-9975 GCA_036566085.1 Propionibacteriaceae bacterium | reverse complement strand
GGCGGTAGCAGCGACTGCGACCGCCACAGCGCTGGTTGTCGGAGTGGTGGGAATTGTGCTTGTGGTCGATGACCGTCGTTCGGGCTCGACCGTGACTAGCTCTTCGCCCAGTGGTGCAGCTCCGAGCGCGACGCATTCGACGCCGATGCCAACTTCGACGGTCCCTCGGCCCGCTCCATTGCTGCTGCCCAACATGAGGAGCCTGAGCGCGAGCGATTTGCAGATAGAGGTCGTTGGGCCTACCCGCCGGCTGCGCTTTGCCGCATCGCTGACCAATGTCGGACCTGGGCTGCTCTTCCTGCTGCCTCGTGGCCGCGGCGGTTGCCCCAGCAGCCAGCATGAGGCCGTCCAAGTGCTGCACCGAGACGCCAACCGGGACGGCAAGTTTCAGCGCACGCACGACCGTGAGGCAAGCCGTCAACTGACCGGCTGCATGCTTCGTCATCCCGGTCACAAGCACTGGCAGGCCGACCCGCTGGGCCGGATCATCGAGACAGACGAGACCGACAATGCAACCTCAGTGGGATTTCGCGTCGACGGCACGAGAATTCGCGGAGCGAACTCGAATGTCTGTCGTTGATTCCGTGCTGAAGAGTCCTCCCCCGGATTGAGCTCGATCAACAGATCATCAGGCAGATTCCTACGATGGCAGGCATATGGGAAGAAATACGCGGGTGGGAGTGCTGAAGCGACCATGAGCGCAGTGGTGGCCAAGACGGGACCAGATGTCGGTGTGCCGTGGCATTACGGCGACCCGATGCGTGAGCAGCGGTTGCTGGATGCCGGCCAGGGTGTGGTTGATCTCTCTCATCGAGGTGTGGTGACGGTGACCGGGCCCGACCGGCTGAGCTGGCTGCACTCGCTGACTACTCAGTATCTCGAGGGACTCGAACCGGGTCGCGGGGTCACCACGCTGGTGTTATCGCCGCATGGCCACATCGAACATGTGTTGTACGGCGTGGACGACGGCGAGACCTTCTGGGCGCACACCGAACCGGGTGCTGCGGCGCCATTGGTGAGCTGGCTGGACGGAATGCGGTTCTTGATGCGAGTCGAGGTCAGCGACAGAAGCACCGATTACGCGCTCGTATGGTCGGCTGGAGAGCTGCTCGATGATCAGCCGTTGCGAAAAGGCCCGGATTCGCTGGGTGGCCACGAGGTTTTCGTGGTACGTGATCGACTCGAGGAGATCATGAATAGCGGTCCGCGAGCGGGCACCTGGGCTCTGGAAGCCCGGCGGATTGCCGCCGGAATTCCGAGGATCGGCCTTGACACCGACCATCGCACTATCCCGAACGAGATCGGCCTGCTCGGCGTCGCCGTCCACCTCGACAAGGGCTGCTACCGGGGTCAGGAGACAGTTGCCCGGGTACACAATCTCGGACGGCCGCCGCGCCGACTGGTACGCCTACATCTAGATGGCAGCGTCGACGCGCTGCCAACGCCTGGGGCAGATCTGATGCTTGATGGGCGTGCGGCCGGTTTCGTCGGCGGCTCGGCACGGCACTTCGAGCTAGGGCCCATTGCCCTCGGACTTGTCAAACGCGGCACACCCCTGGATGCCCAGTTGACCGTCGCCGGCATCGCTGCCGCACAGGAGCCCCTGGTCGATCCCGAAATCGGACTCCACGTCCGGCCATCCGTTTGACGGAGACATCCCACTCGCTGATCGTTTGCAGCAACCTAAGTTCACATACGTTGCTGACGGTCTGCACAGGTAGCAACCCGTGTAAACCGTCAGCAAACCACGTAAACGTAGGTTTCGAACCGAAGTAGTCAGCGATTTGGGATACGGGAGCACTAGGCGCCGAGTTGCGACACGGTTTCCTTGCATGGGCGGATCTCGCCGACCCGTTCACCGGCGCCGAACACTGCAGCGCTGGCCTGATCATCGAGGGTTTCATGATCAAATCCCAGCCGCTTGAGGACGCCGGCCATGGCCACCGGACGAGCTCGGGGATGCCCATCGCTGATCTTGATCGCGATGCCGCGGCCATCGGGCAGCCCGGCAGCATAGACCGACTCGGCTCCGGCCTTCGCGACTAGACCGGGAATCGCTCGATGTAGATCGAGCTCGTCACGCTGCGTGCCTGACACGTACTCCGGATAGTTACGGATCGCCGTCGCGACGCGGTACTCAGCACCGTCCGACGCACTCACAATGCGCCCAAAGGCCCGCGCAAGCGCATAGAGCGAGATCGCATACAGCGGGGCACCGCAGCCGTCGATCGCGAGGTTTGTTGCCTGCTCATGAGCAAGATCATCAATCGCCTGCACGATGGCCAGCTGAGTCGGATGATCAGGATCGCGATAGCTTGCGACATCCTCGTCGTTCAGAACAGCTGTCCTGAGCATTCCGGCGTGCTTTCCAGAGCAGTTCATCGCAAGCGGTGATTTGGCAACACCATCGCGAATGGCATCCTCTCTGGCTTGCTGATCCAACGGCCACTCCGCGGGCATCTGCAACGCTGACTCATCCAGCTCGGACATAGCCAAAATGCGACGTACTCCATCGAGCTGAAACCCCTCGCCTGAGTGCGACGCGCAGACCAACGCCAACAACTCCGCATCAAGATCAAGACCGGCGCGCAACATGCCGACCGCCTGCAACGGCTTGTTGGCACTGCGCGGGTACATCGGAGCAAAGTCGGCCCCAACCGATGAGGCCAGGCTGCCGTCAGGATCGGTAATGGCTACCCGGCCACGATGAACACTCTCGACGAAGCCATTGCGGACGACCTCGACCAGCACAGGATCGGATTCAAACGGGCTCACCACGACCTGACGATATGCCCAACCACCAGGCGAGCAACCTTTGTTTGCGGTAGGCGAACGGACTTCTGTCTCATTGCCCCTCATTGAGGGTTACAGCGGCCTAGTCTTCTCGGTGTGGACTGGCGTGACTACGACGCGGCGCTGTTCGATCTGGACGGCGTGCTCACTCCGACTGCCGAGGTACATATGCGTGCCTGGCGGCGGCTCTTCAGCGACTTCTTGATCAAGCGCGGTATCGACCAGCCATATCTGGAGAGCGACTACTTCAACTACATCGACGGCAAGCCACGTTATGACGGGGTTCGTGCGTTTCTTGCCTCGCGGGACATTGAACTGGCTGAGGGCGATCCCAGTGACAGTGCCGAAGCGCAGACAGTCTGCGGCCTCGGCAATCGCAAGAACGAATTCTTCGGTGCGGTGCTGCGCGAAGAAGGCGTTCGACCCTATGTGGGATCCGTACGTTTGCTTGATCATCTTGCCGAGCGCGGCACCAAGGTTGCCGTCGTGACGTCATCTAAGAATGCAACGGCGGTGCTCGAGGCTGCGGACCTGCGCCCACGCTTTGGCGTTATCGTCGATGGCAATGTTGCGGCCGAGAAGGGCCTACGAGGAAAGCCTTCTCCGGACACCTTCGTCGCGGCTGCCGACCAGCTCGGCGTACCCGTCGAGCGTGCCGTGGTGTTCGAGGATGCAGTCTCTGGCGTCGAGGCCGGACATGCTGGTGGCTTTGGACTGGTTGTCGGCGTCGACCGGGGAGCTGGCGCTCAGCGGCTGACAGGCTCTGGCGCCGACGTCGTCGTTGCTGATCTTGCCGAGCTGGCGGCATCATGACCCGCCGCAGTCCCGACGATCCGATCAGCGCTGCCGACCCGCTCGATCGCAACCGTTTCCCGATCGATGAATGGAAATTCATCGAGGCCGAGTACAGCGCGGATGATCTTGGTGTTACCGAGTCGCTCTTTGCGGTCGGCAACGGTTATCTGGGCATGCGCGGCAATGTTGAAGAAGGCCGTGAGACTTTCTATCACGGCACGTTCATCAATGGGTTTCATGAAACGTGGCCGATCCGGCATGCCGAGGAGGCCTTCGGCTTCGCCCGCGTGGGTCAGACGATTGTGAACGTCCCGGACAACAAAACGATCAAGCTTTATGTGGACGACGAGCCGATGTTGCTGTCGGTTGCTGATCTTGAGGCATACGAGCGGACGCTGGACTTTCGTGACGGTGTACTGCATCGCGACATCGTCTGGCGGACGCCGGGCGGCAAGCGCGTCAAAGTGTCCTCCACCCGCATGGTGTCGTTTACTCAGCGGCACTTAGCGATCATGACTATGGAAGTCACGATGCTGGATGCCGAGGCTCCGGTCGTGATCTCCTCACAAACTCTGAACCGCCAGGATGGTCGCGACGAGTACCACGTGCGGTCAGCCGCCATGGGCACCGGGCTGGATCCGCGTAAAGGGGCGCCCTTCGAGTCCCGGGTACTCGAACCGCAAAGCCACTGGTGGCAAGATCAGCGAATCATCCTCGGCTACCGCTGCGCCAACTCCAAGATGACCCTCGCCGTCGGAGTTGATCATCAGATAATCACCGACAATGACTATCGCATCTTCACTAGCGCTGATGAAGACACCGGCAAGATGGTCTACCGGGTGCAGGCCAAGCGAGGCGAGCCGATCAAGGTCACCAAGGTTGTCTCCTATCACACTTCGCGAGGAGTACCTTCTCGGGAGCTGGTTGACCGCTGCCGCCGAACCCTTGATCGCGTGCTGGAGCACGGTGTGGAACCGGAATTTGCCGCTCAGCGTGCGTGGCTGGACAAGTTCTGGGAGCGGTCCGATGTCGTCGTGCATTCTCAGCCGGCCTTGCAGCAGGCCATTCGCTGGAATCTGTTCCAGATAGCGCAAGCCGCCGCGCGCGCCGAGCAGTCCGGAGTGCCCGCCAAGGGAGTAACCGGTACGGGTTACAGCGGGCACTACTTCTGGGACACCGAGATCTTCGTGCTTCCCTTCCTGACCTACACCTCTCCGCAGATGGCGCGGAGCGAACTGCGGTTCCGTTACAACATGCTGGGTGCGGCCCGCCGCCGCGCAGAGGAGCTCGCCCAAAATGGCGCGCTCTTCCCATGGCGTACGGTCAACGGCGAAGAGGCATCGGCCTATTACGCGGCAGGGACAGCGCAGTACCACATCGACGCCGATATTGCCTACGCCCTTTGCAAGTACGTCGCCGCGAGCGGTGATCAAGACTTCATGAATAAGGAGGGTGTCGACATCCTGGTCGAGACTGCCCGGCTGTGGGCCGATCTCGGCTTCTGGCGTGAGAACGGCAGTGGAAGTCGCAGTTTTCACATTCACGGAGTGACGGGCCCGGATGAATACACCACGGTGGTCAACGACAATCTCTTCACCAATGTCATGGCTCGGTTCAACCTGGCTAAGGCAGCCGAGCTCCTTCGTCAGCTGAAACGCGAGTTGCCTCGCGCGTACCAGCGGGTAGTCGAACGGCTCGAACTCGCCGACTCCGAGATCGACGAGTGGGCTGCTTGTGCGGACTCAATGTCGATCCCCTACGACAAAGTCACCGGGATCAATCCCCAGGACGCCCACTTCCTTGATCGGGAAATCTGGGACCTCACGAACACACCGCCGGAGAAGCGGCCGTTGATGCTTCATTATCACCCGCTCGTGATCTATCGATTCCAGGTGCTCAAGCAAGCCGACGTGGTGCTGGCGATGTTCCTGCAAGGTGATCATTTCAGCAATGAGCAGAAGCGGAACAACTTCGAGTATTACGACCCCATCACCACTGGTGATTCCACACTGTCCGGCATTGTGCAATCGATCATTGCAGCCGAAGTCGGTTACCGTGATCTTGCGCTCCGCTACTTTTACAACGCGGCATTTGTCGACCTAGCCGATCTGCACGGCAACACCAGCGACGGTGTGCATGTGGCCTCGACCGCCGGAGTCTGGGACATGCTTGCCTTCGGGTTTGGCGGCATGCGGGATTACAACGGCGTGGTTACCTTCGATCCCCGGCTACCAGAATCATGGGCCGGTCTGACGTTCCAGGTCACGCTTCGCGGCACCCGCGTAAAGGTTGATGTAACGAGTGGTGCGATTGCCTTTAATGTCGTCGAAGGCGACAGTGCCGAGCTGGACGTGCGCGGCGAACGCTTCACGGTCTCGGCTGGGAACCCAATACGCGTGCCGCTGGCACACCACGGCCCATGCATCGACGATCCGCTGCCATCCAAAACCGTCGATCGACGGCCTGACGGCACACTGATCACTGCCTCGGTGCCGCAAGCCGTGCTAAGCCGCTAAAGGCCGACTGAACACGATTCGCGAGCTGTTAGCTTGCACTTGCTTGCAATTGCAAGCACACTGGTTGCATGGTGAAAATTCGAACCCACAAGATCACGGACCAGCTCGGTTCGCTAGGTGAGTTCATTGCCGGCCAGCGCCGAGCCGCTCAACTGTCGCTGCGTCAACTTGCTACGCAGGCCGGGATATCCAATCCGTACCTCAGCCAGATCGAGCGAGGGCTCCGCAAGCCGTCTGCAGAGGTTCTGCAGCAGTTGGCGAAGGCGCTGCGAGTTTCGGCGGAGACGCTGTACGTCCGAGCTGGAATTCTCGATCCCGATGACCATCCCGCAACTTCGGTCGAGATGGCCGTGCTAGCGGATTCAGCGATCACCGAGCGCCAGAAGCGGGTCCTTGTCGATGTGTACACCTCCTTCGTCAAGGAGAACGAAAGGGCTGCAACCAACGGGCAGGTGCTGAAGATGACGAAGCAAGAACCAGGTGTGATGACGTAGAGACTTCTGGCCCGGAAGGAAGGCTCCGCCGACGCGCGCAAGTCAGCGTCGAGTCCGCGCGGAGGACGGCCGAGGCATCCAAGACCTGGCGGGACTCTGCCAAGAAGGGCGGGCGCAAAGGGACCAGCTGGCTAACGCTTCGACCCTCGCGCCCCACCCTCTTGCTCGCGCCCCCCGCGGACAAGAGGGTGGGGCGTGGGGTCGCCTCCCCCCGGGCTGACCCAGACCCCCTACAGCTATAGCCGCCGACCGAACACCGCAGTAGATGTAGTGAAAGATCGAGTGGAAAGCTGACTCTTCATTGATGTTGCCCCAGTCGGCGCAGCTGCCAGACCTGACGTGAGCTGTCGATCAGGAAGCGGAGTCTGCTTCGTCAAAATCCTCCCCCGATCTCACTACGGCGACGACTTGTGTCGCGCCTCCGGTGGGGAAGGAACCGATGGCTACAAAGCGACGGCAATATCTTCACCGATACAGCCGCCGGAGTGGAGGTCGACGACGCGGTCGTGATCGACTTGTGTCGAAGCGCTCGGTGATTGGTTACAAATTGAGCACTATCACAGGTCGCCGCTTCGCCGACTGCCCGTCAGATTGCAATCAACCTGCATCCTCAGTGGCTGGCTACCCCTCATCACGGGGCTCGAAGTGCCGGCTTCGCGGTCGGCTCGACGCGCATCTGGTTGTCCGACGTGTGATCTAGGACGACCGCAGGTCGGGAGCGGGTATCCACCCGGAGTTGGAAGATGTCTGGGCGGCTGTAGTGGCCGACTGGGTCGAAGAACCGGCGGGCGGCACGCACCGCGGCCAACTCGACATCGGCGTACAGGATGGTCTCCTCGTGCCGAGCCGGCCCCGCCAAGACCTTGCCGGTGGGATGGATGATCACGCTATTGCCGGGTTCTACCCAGCCTTCGTTGTCGTGATCGTTGGCCCAAAGGCGGTCGCGATGAGGAAAGTCGACCGGAATTTGGTCGACATGCAGACAAGGGTTGACCCCGACGACATAGCAGCGGCCTTCCAGAGCGATGTGTCGCATGGCGGCGATCCAGCCGTCGCTGGCCGCGAGGGTTGGGGCCGCCCAGATATCCACGCCTTGGCTGTAGAGGTAGTAGCGGGCCAAGGGCATGAAGTTCTCCCAGCAGGTCAACCCGGATAGCCTGCCGTGCGGCGTTTCGATGATTGGCAGTGTGGAGCCGTCCCCCATGCCCCACACGGTGCGCTCCGAGCCGGTAGGCATCAACTTGCGGTGCTTGCCTAGTAGGTCACCGTCGGAGCCGAAGTAAAGGGTTGTGTTGTAGATAGTGGTCCCGTGGGGCTCGCGTTCCTCCACGCCGATCACCACATAGGAGCCAGCGGCGCGAGCGGCGGCCCCAAGCGCTTCAGTTATGGGGCCGGGCACTACGACGGCCTGATCGACCAGCATCGCGTACCAGTCCTCGTCACCGTCCCAAATCGGTCTGGAGTCGATCCAGATGGGTGTTCCCGGAATGTACACCTCGGGAAACACCACGATCCTTGCGCCGGCCTCGGCTGCTTGGTGCAGTAGCGTGACCGCCTTGTCCAGGCAGGCGCGCTGGTCCATCAGTATGTACGCCGCTTGCACGGCGGCGACTGTCACCGCGGCCATAGCCGTTCCTATCGGTGCCTCGCAGGCGCCTGTCACAGTTGCCTGCGCTAACAGAGCGATTGTCGCAGAGGTCAGCCAGGTTGTCGCGTACCTGATGATCGGTTTCATGTACGGACGTCGGCTGATTCCATGTCGCGTTAGCTTTGCTTGGCGCGAGCGCGGGCTCGGGCCCGGTGAGCGGCGGACAGCACCACCTTCCGCATACGAATCGCTTCCGGAGTCACCTCCAGGCACTCGTCAGTGCGGCAGAACTCCAGCGCCTGCTCCAAGCTCATAAGCTGCGGAGGCACGAGCCGCTCGAGCTCTTCCCCAGTGGAGGAGCGGACGTTGCTGAGCTTCTTCTCTCTTGTGGGGTTGACATCCATGTCCTCGGCGCGAGCGTTCTCCCCGATGATCATGCCTTCATATACCTCAATGCCAGGAGTGACGAACAAAGTCCCGCGGTCCTGCAGGCTGAACAGCGCGTACGAGGTGACGTGGCCAGGCCGGTCGGCTACTAGGGAGCCGGTGAGCCGACTACGAATATCACCGGCCCAGGGCTCGTACCCCTCGAAAACGTGGTGCATCAGTCCGGTGCCACGGGTCTCGGTCAAGAACTCGGTCCGGAAACCAATCAGTCCGCGGGCTGGCACGAGGTATTCCATCCGAACCCAGCCGCTGCCGTGGTTGACCAACTGCTCCAGCCTGCCGCGGCGTAGTCCGAGCAGCTGGGTAACGACACCGACGAAGTCTTCGGGGACGTCAATGGTCAGCCGCTCGACCGGCTCATAGATCTTGCCGTCGACGATGCGGGTCACCACCTGGGGCTTCCCGACGGTCAGCTCGAAAGATTCACGGCGCATCATCTCCACCAGGATTGCCAGCTGCAGTTCGCCACGGCCCTGGACCTCCCAGCTATCGGGGCGTTCGGTGGGAAAGACCCGGAGCGAGACATTGCCCACCAACTCGGCATCCAGCCGGGCCTTCAGCAGCCGGGCAGTGAGGCTCTTGCCGGCGCGGCCGGCAAGCGGAGAGGTATTGATGCCGATGGTCATCGAAATCGACGGCTCGTCGACTGTGATCAGGGGCAGCGGCTTGGGATCCGCCGGATCAGAAAGCGTCTCTCCAATCGTGATGTCAGGAATCCCCGCGATGGCTACGATGTCGCCAGGTCCCGCCGACTCAGCAGGTTCCCGGGCCAATGCGTTTGTGATCAACAGCTCGGACAGTTTGACGGTACGAATACTGCCGTCCGCGCGGCACCAGGCGACATTCTGGTTACGCCGCAACGTTCCAGCGACCACCCGGCATAGCGCCAGCCGGCCGAGGTAAGGCGATGCGTCGAGATTGGTGACATGTGCCTGCAGCGTCGCTCCCTCGACGTAGCTGGGAGCCGGGATGTGTTCCAGGATCGTGGCAAACAGAGGTCCGAGATTTTCACTGTCGGGCATTTCGCCGTTCTGTGGCGCCGTCAGGGACGCGCGCCCGGCCCGGGCGGAGGCGTACACCACCGGGAAGTCGAGTGTGTCGGTGCTGTCGTCGTCCAGCAGGTCTAGGAAGAGGTCGTAGGTCGCCTCCACCACTTCTGGGATTCGCGCATCCTGGCGGTCGACCTTGTTGATCACCAGGATGATCGGCAGATTCTTTGCCAGCGCTTTTCGTAGCACAAAGCGGGTCTGGGGGAGCGGGCCTTCAGAGGCGTCTACCAGGAGCAGCACCCCGTCGACCATCTCCAGACCACGCTCTACCTCGCCGCCGAAATCGGCGTGAC
>DATCXA010000721.1:0-3962 GCA_036566085.1 Propionibacteriaceae bacterium | reverse complement strand
CGCCGGGCCTGGGAGCCCCGTATCATCAGCACCTGTTCTCCGCCCGGCTGGATATGACGGTTGACGGCACGGCCAACGCGGTCGACGAGATCGACCTAGTGCGGCTACCGATCGGTGACGACAACCCGCATGGTGGCGCGTTCACCCAGTCGCGGACGCGGCTGGAGAACGAGGCCGAGGCGGCTCGGCTGGCCGACCCGCTATCTGGTCGATACTGGGTCATCAGCAGCGCCAACACCACCAACCGCCTAGGCCAGCCAACCGCGTACGCCCTGTATCCGCAGGGCCAGCCGGTCCTGGCGGCAGACGCGTCGTCGTCGATCGCTGGCCGCGCCGCATTCGCGACTAAGCATTTGTGGGTGACCGCGTACGATCCTGCGGAGCGATATTCCGCGGGCGATCTCCCCAACCAGCATCCGGGCAGCGGCGGGCTGCCAACGTTTGTCAAACAGGGGCGCAGCATTGACGGTGCCGATGTTGTCGTGTGGCACACCTTCGGCGTCACGCATTTCCCGCGCCCGGAGGACTGGCCGGTCATGCCGGTGGATCGCTGCGGCTTCGTGCTCAAACCGGTCGGCTTCTTCGATCGCAACCCGACGCTCGACGTACCCGCTACGGTCAGCTCGCATTGTGCGTCGGATGCCGAGGGCGACCATCGTCATCAACACTGATTCGCACGCTTAGGGCCCAGCCGCTTCCAAGCGGCCGGGCCCTAGGTTCGTACTTCTGGAGCAGGTTACGCGACGGCGAACTCCTCTTCGGCCGGTCCGCCGTTACCGATGCCTTCGTAGACCGGCGCGTTGGCTGACTTGAGGAAGGCTCCCCAGATCACGCCCACGAACGCGGCCGCGATGATGAGCCCCGGGAACACGTACTTCAGGATTGAGTCCTTTTCGGTGCCGAGCATCGCGTCCGCGTTCGTCGTGACGATGTACATGATCACGCCGAGCGCGATCGTCGCGAGACCTGGGGCGATAGTTGCCCGCCACACCGATTCGTCGCCGCGCTTGTTGAGGTAGACGATGCAGGCGATAGAGGTGCCGACCATCAGCAGCAGGATGCCGACCGCGGAGATGTAGCTGAACCAGGTGAACAGGGCGGCGATCGGGTCCTTGCCTTGGGCGGCGAAGATCGTCACGAAGATGACCGCCAGGATCGTCTGCGTGATCGACCCGACGATAGGCGCCTTCGTCGTGGCACTGGTGTGGGCGAAGATCCTCGGCAGGACACGTTCACGGCCAGCTGCGAACAGATACCGCCCGACAGTGTTGTGGAACGACAGCAGCGCCGCGAAGACGCTAGTCAGCAGCAAGACGTTCGCGATGTCGGCGATGGTGCTGTTGTAGTTCGACGCCATCAGACCAAACGGCATCCCTCCGTTGGGGTCCTGCGCGGTGCTGACGACCTTGTCGGCGCCATACCCAACGCCAAGCGCCCAAGCCGACACGGTGTAGAGCACGCCGGTGATGGCCACGGTCGCCGCCAGCGCGATCGCGACTGTCCGACGCGGATTTTTCGCTTCTTCCGAGTAGTCACCAGCTGACTCGAAACCAGTGAACGCGGCGACGCTGAAGGCGAACACCACACCGGTTGCTCCAGCTTTGAATAGGTTGCTCGGGTTGAAGCCGGAGAAGCTCACCGAGCCGCCGGCGGGGTGCGCCAAGGCCCCAACGTCGAAGAGGACCACTGCGATAACTTCGGCGATCAACAACACGGCTAGTAGTCGAGCGTTGAGGTCCACCTTGAGCAGACCGAGGATCGCGACGACGGCCATGGCGATGAAGCCCCACGCCCACCAGGACCAGTTCAGGCCCGTCTTGGCGTCGATAAAGCCGCCTGTCGCTGCTCCGAACAGGCCGTAGAGGCCGATCTGGATCGCGTTGTACGAGATGAGTGCGACGAACGATGCCGCGACACCCCACGCACCTCCCAGGCCCTTGCTGATGTAGGCATAGAAGACACCGGCGTTGACGACGTGGCGGCTCATTGCGCCGTAGCCCACCGCGAACAAGGCTAGAACGATGGCGAGGATCGGGAACGCCAGCGGAACGCCAATCACGCCGCTAACGGCGAAGGTTGCAACAACACCGCCGGCGAGAACAGTCATGGGTGCGGACGCCGAGACGGTGAAGAAGACGAGGGAGCCTACGCCGAGCCGGTCTCGGCTCAGCGCGTTGGTGCCAAATCCGGAGTGTTCGGTGCGAAAGTCCGGAGGCCCGAAGCCGCCGCGCTGTTGACGTGGACCGGAAGCTGACGTTCGCTCCGGAGTCTGGGGGTGCATCGACATGGTCTTTTACCTAACTGAGGGGGGTAAATGACAGTGCATCCTAAGGCCGACGATCGTCGTGATTCAATACGCTAAACCCGACAGCTTGATTCGCCCATACCGGCGACGCAGCTTGCAGAGTTCGGCGGCGCTCGATACTTTTCCTGAACAATCCATCCGCAGCTCCCCCTCGAGGCGGCTAGACCCGTGGCGCATTACGGAACTCCTGCATGGACGGACCCCACGCCCGGCCCTGAACTATCGATCGTGGACCGCCTGTTCCTTCTCACCCACAACCCGACCAGTGGCAAGATCAACATCGACTTGAAATTGCTGGGTCTCGGTTTGGTCGGCGGCTCACTGCTGGAGCTTGCGATCGAACGCGCCATCAGCGTGGAGCAAGATTCGGCAGGTCAAGCTGTCGTCGTCCGGCGCACAACTCGTCGCGATCAGCCGGATGCCGCCGCCGAGTACGTGCTGGAACAAATATACGAAGCCGAAAAAGGCCGGCCCCAGATCCAACCGATCGCGTACTGGATGACCGAACTCCGTGATCAGGTCTACCTGGGCGTCGCGGAGTCGCTACGGAAACGTCAGCTGATCGTCGCCCACAAACCCACATTAGGCGGCGTGCGTTATGTTCCGCGCCAGCGCTACTCGGTCGACGACGCGGTCAGCCAGGTGTATTCATTGCTGCAGTCTCCACACCGCAGTCGCGAGGCGGGCGAGCGCCCTGTGTTATTGACATGCCTCGTCGGAGCAATGGGTTTGGCTGCAACCATCACCGCTCTGCCTCAGCCCGTTGTCAGCGCAGGCTATCCAGACCTCCTGGGGCAGATCTGGGGAGGCGACGCCCTGGTTTTGGAGCAGGTCCAACGCTTATCGAGCAAACTCGCGATGAGTCGAGGCAGATAACATTCTGATGGCTTTCCTTGTCACACACATGCACCGCGGTGATGTCGGCATATCGACATACGCGAGTGTGCCGATGTAACCTCCCCGCAACAACGGGAAGGATCAACGCCTTGGCCAGGTACACCATCACGATCACGGCGGAACAACCCGGAGAATCCTCGGCCAAAGTCGCTGTGGAATATACCCAACGCCGCGGCGCTCGAGTGCTTGAGTGGAGTGTCGTCGCTGGACCTAACGGATACACCGCCCCGCCGGTTCTCGATGCGATCATCGCCGCCATCGACGGTGACGGAACCGGCAACACAAGACGTGCGGCACCGTCCTCGCCAGCCGACCTGGGACTGTCAAGCACTGTCGTCAGCGCGCTGTGGAAGGCGGGCATCACCCGAGTGCCGCAATTGTCAGCCCTGACCAAACCAGAACTGCTCGGGCTATCTGGCCTACGTCGAACCCACATCAACGAGATCGTCAAGGCATTGGCTCGCTTCGATCTTGGCCTCGTGGACACAGCCGGCCGCGCCACAAACTCCGCTGATGTGGCAGAGTCGAGTGACCGGCTCCCGTCTACACCACCCGCAGGTCAACGCGTCCCTCGCCAGAGAGTCACAAAAAATGAAAGCCACAAGGAGCGAAGTCGCCCATACCGGCTCGCGCCGAACAACCTGGCGGACCTTTATACCCAGTACGCTGGCAGCGCAGCGGCGATCGCCAAGGCTCAGGGTGTGCCGCGCCAGACCGTCAACAACTGGTTGCGAACGGCCCGACACAACGGACGCCTGCC
>DATCXA010000700.1:0-10889 GCA_036566085.1 Propionibacteriaceae bacterium | reverse complement strand
GCTGGCCAGCACCAGCCGGCGGACGCCGCAAGCGCCGGCGGCCTCGGCGACGTGGTAGGCGCCCAGCACGTTGGCCGGCAGGAGCTGTTCCCAGCTGGCAGCGGGGTCAGGAACCGCAGCGAGGTGAACCACGGCGTCCGCACCAGCGAAGACCCGATGACACGCATCCGCATCGGTAACGTCCAGCGCGGCGATGTCTTCGCCCCCTTCCAGATCGGTTCGCAACACATCCCAATCGGCTGGGAGCAGCGGAAAGATCGCACGCCCGATCCGGCCGCCAGCCCCGGTCAGCACTACCCGTCGATTCATTGCTGAGATTCCTAGATCTGCATATCGGCGAATCGGGAGTAATGACCCTGGAATGCGACAGTGATCATTTTGGTCGGGCCGTTCCGGTGCTTCGCGATATCGAAATCTGCCTCGCCGGCACGATCGGAGTCCCGATCATAAAGATCAGGTCGATTAAGCAAGATCACCACATCCGCATCCTGCTCCAAGCTGCCGCTCTCCCGGAGATCAGAAAGCATAGGTCGCTTGTCTGTACGTTGCTCGGGCCCACGATTGAGCTGGGAGAGGGCCACCACCGGCACGTCGAGCTCCTTGGCCAGCAGCTTGAGTTGTCGGGAGAACTCAGAGACCTCCAGTTGCCGGGACTCCACCTTCTTGCCGGAGGTCATGAGCTGGATGTAGTCGATGATCACCAGCTTGAGATCATGTCGCTGCTTGAGCCGCCGCGCCTTCGCTCGAATTTCCATGATCGTCAGATTCGGCGAGTCATCGATGAACAGCGGCGCCTCCGAAACCTGCCCCATCTTCGCGGACACGCGATTCCAATCTTGATCACTCATCCGACCGCCGCGGATATGCGACAGCGGGATGCCCGCCTCTGCAGACAGCAGGCGCATCGTGATCTCGATCTGACTCATCTCCAGACTGAAGATCACTGAGGTGAGGCTGTTCTTGATCGATGCCGACCGTGCAAAATCCAATGCCAGAGTCGATTTACCGACTGCCGGACGGGCGGCAATGATCACCATCTGCCCGGGGTGCAGGCCGTTGGTCAGCTCGTCAAGATCAGCAAAACCCGTTGGTACGCCCGATAGGCCAGCCCCGCGGGACTCGATGGCCTCCATCTCATCGAGGGTTGGCTGCATCAGCTCCGACAGTGGCTTGTAGTCCTCTGACAGTCGCCGCTCGGTGACCGAATACACCTCCGCCTGGGCGCGGTCGACGATGTTATCGACATCGCCCTCGGCGGCGTACGACATCTGTCCGATCCGTACCGAAGCCTCGACGAGCCGGCGTAAGACCGCCTTTTCGTGCACGATCTGGGCGTAGTAGCCCGCGTTGGCCGCAACTGGGACGCTCGCCAGCAGCGTGTGCAGGTACGGCGCGCCTCCGATTCGCAGCAGCTCGCCGCGCTTGCCCAATTCGTCGGAGACCGTGACGGCGTCAGCCGGCTCGCCGCGCCCGTAAAGGTCGATGATGGCGTGATAGACCTGCTCATGTGCCGGCCGGTAGAAGTCAGTGCCGCGCAGCACCTCGACGACGTCGGCTATGGCGTCCTTGCTCATCAGCATGGCGCCGAGCACGCACTGCTCTGCCTCCATGTCTTGCGGCGGCGTATGGTCGGACAGGCGAGGCGCGTCGCCGCTATAGGGCGGCATCACCTCGGCAACACTCACCCTTACTCCTTACATAAATCCGCTGGACGCTTGCCCCCGAGCCCGCCGGACACCCGCCTCAGCACCAATCGAATACGTGTTCGGAACGGTAGTGATATCCACTGACACGTACGCTCAGGCGACACGGGGACAGGTCAACGCCGGAAACCGTACGCTGTCCGCGAGGCTCTGAACAGCGGGTTATCCACAGGGGCTGTGGATAACAAATAGAGCGCTGTGGGGGACACGCGCTGTGCTTGTGCAGACCCTGGGTATCGATCTGGGGACTGCTGCTATCCGACGACTTCCAATTCCACTCCGACTAGGTTAAATGAACCTCTGGATGAAGTGGATGGAAGTTCTTGGCGGTCCATCTCACGACTCGGATGGCATCCGTTGAGGCTTAGGGGATTTTCCCGACGGGAGCGTATTACCCACAGCTTCATCCGCAAGCTGTTGAAAACACCAGCGGCGGGCTTTAGCGCTTTGATCTGACAACATCACATGCTTCCGACGAAGTAGATCGATTTGACGTGAGATATACCCTAAGGGGGTACCTGCGAGATCAAGGAAGCTAATGGCTGATCACGATAGCCATCACGGCTACATTGCCAGCAAGGACGACTACCTTAAACGATTGCGCCGAATCGAGGGTCAAGCCCGTGGCTTGCAGAAGATGATCGAGGAGGAGCAGTACTGCATCGATATCCTGACGCAAGTGTCGGCGATGACTCGCGCGCTCCAATCGGTGGCTCTCGGCCTGCTTGATGAACACCTGAGCCACTGCGTCGTTCGTGCTGCTGCTGAGGGAGGGGAAGAGGCCGAGATCAAGATCGAGGAAGCCTCCAACGCCATCGCGCGTCTGGTTCGTTCGTAGTTCGTCTCTTTTCTATCCGCAAAGAGGAATGCCCATGTCCATTACCAGCGAGTACGTCGTGTCCGGGATGCATTGCCATCACTGCGTGAGCTCGGTCACAGAAGAGGTCGCTGGGGTCAGTGGAGTGACCGACGTCAAAGTTGATCTCGACAGCGGCCAGCTGATCGTGATCAGCGACACCGAGATCCCGTTCCAGAGCATCGAGGCTGCTGTTGATGAGGCCGGCTACCGCGTCGTCACAGCGTAACCTCACCGACCCGATGACGATCACCGCCTGATCATGAATCCGCCCGCCAAGCTCATCGCCTTCTTGACGTTGCTTGCTGCTGTCTTTGGCGTCTCCTACATTGCGGGCACCCAGTCACAGGCGCTGCTTGCGCCAGTACAGACGCACACCTCGGAGATGATCGCGCCAGCTGACAGTGTTGAGGGCTATGCGTTCCGAGCGGTGCAGCCGACTCAGAAGCCAGGCAAGGAGGTGGCGGTCGAGTTCACGGTATCCGCGCCTGACGGCCAGCTGGTTTCTGACATCGATGAGGATGCGGGCGAGCACATGCATCTCATCGCCTTCCGACGCGATCTCACCGGATATCAACACCTCGTAGCGCAGCAAGGCGAGGGCACGTCATGGTGGGGCCTGCTCGATCTGACGTCAGGTCCGTGGCACGTGATTATCCATTTTCAGTCGAAGGCCCTCGACCGGGAGATCGCGCTGGCAACTGACTTCATGGTGAGCGGTGGCTATCATCCGGAGCCGCTGCCGTCGGCTACCGATCAGGTGCAGGTCAAGGGTCTGACGGTGACGCGTACCGGTGATCTGACTACCAACGCCGACAGCGGCAGTGGGGTGATCGTCAACGATCATGGTCAACCGGTCACCGATTTGCAGCCGGCGCATGGCGAGATGGGCCACAGTGTGGTGATCCGGCCAAGTGATCTCGGCTATCTGCACCTGCACTCGACGTCACAGGGCACCGGGCCGCAGCTGGATTTCCTCGGCAGCGTGCCCGACAAAGGTAGCTATCGGATGTTCGTCGAGTTCTATCGCGCCGAGAAGCCGTACCTCGCCGAGTTCACCGTGCAGGTGGCACGATGACGCAATTACGCGTCCCAGTTCAGACCATTGAGCTCGACGTTCAGGGCATGACCTGCGCATCTTGTGCCGCCCGAATCGAGAAGAAGCTCAACCGACTCGACGGTGTCAACGCCACCGTCAATTACGCGACGGAGAAGGCGACGGTCCACGCAGCCGGCGGCACCACGGCGCAGACCTTGATCGAGACGATCGAGAAGACCGGTTACGGCGCGACGCTGCCGGCCGAGAGCCCGCGGGACCCCGATCTTGAGCTGCGCCAGCTGCGCCGCCGGCTGATCATTACGGCTGCACTGAGCCTGCCGGTGATGGTGATCGCTATGGTTCCGGCCTGGCAGTTTCCTTGGTGGCAATGGATCTCGTTCGCTCTGACCTGCGTAGTGGTGATCTGGGGTGCCTGGCCATTCCATCGAGCAACGCTGCTGAACCTGCAGCACGGCAATGCGACCATGGACACGCTGATCTCGATTGGCACCCTCGCCGCGTTCGGCTGGTCGGCGTACGCATTGCTCTTTGGCGCGGCCGGTGAAATCGGGTTCACCCACCCGTTCGAGTTTCGGCTGGTCAGGCATGCTCCGACGGCCAACCTCTACCTCGAGGCAGCGGTCGGCATCACCACGTTCATCTTGCTCGGACGCTACCTGGAGGCACGTGCCAAGCGCCGATCTGGCGCGGCATTGAGGGCACTGCTGGAGCTGGCGCCATCGGAGGTGACGCTGCTAACTGCCGGCTGCGAGACTGTTGTACACATCTCCCAGCTGCACGTCGGTGATCAGTTCGTGGTGAAACCGGGTGAGCGGATTGCCACGGACGGAGTGATCATCTCCGGACACAGTGCGCTGGATTCCTCAACAGTGACAGGGGAATCCGTGCCGGTGGAGGTGGGACCCGGCGATGCTGTGATCGGCGCCACTGTCAACACTCATGGTCGGCTCGTGGTGGAGGCCACCCGGGTCGGTGCCGACACGCAGTTGGCACAAATTGTGCGGATGGTTGAGGCGGCGCAGAGCGGCAAGGCCGCAGTACAGCGGCTCGCCGACCGGGTTTCGGCTGTGTTCGTGCCAATCGTGATCGCGATTGCGGTCGCTACACTCGGCTTCTGGCTCGGCCAGGGCTCAGGTGTTTCATTTGCTTTCACCTCCGCAGTGGCGGTGTTGATCATCGCGTGTCCATGCGCACTCGGATTGGCGACGCCTACGGCGTTACTCGTCGGCACGGGGCGGGGTGCTCAGCTGGGCATTGTTGTCGGGGGGCCCGAGGTGCTGGAGTCCGCCCGGAATGTCGACGCGATCGTGCTCGACAAGACCGGAACGATCACCGAGGGCCGGATGACGGTCGTCGCAGTGACTGCTGGCGCGTACGCGACTGAGGATGAGGCACTGATGGCGGCCGGTGCGGCCGAGTCGGGTTCAGAGCATCCGATCGCCAAGGCGATCACTGATCATGCGCGTACCCACGGCGCGCTGGCCACCATCACCAAGCTCAACAACCGCCCCGGACACGGCGTCCTCGCCGAGTTGTCAGAATCCAGTGCGGCTACACCTCAACCAGCCTCCAGCAAGTCGGTGGTTGTTGGGCGTTTGGAGTTGCTGGAGGCGGAAGGACTCCGGGTTGCATCGGAGCTGCGGGGGGCGTACCAGGCAGACCAGGTGCGAGGACGGACGCCTGTGCTCGTGGGCTGGGACGACGAGGCACGTGGAGTGATCGCTGTCGCCGATGTGGTCAAGCCGACTTCCGCCGAGGCGGTTCGGCGCTTCCGTGCGTTGGGCTTGCACCCCGTGCTACTGACCGGTGATCACGAAGCCGCGGCCCGAGCCGCCGCCGCCGAAGTCGGGATTGATGACATCATCGCCAACGTCTTGCCACAGCAGAAGGTCGCCGAGATAGTCCGATTGCAGGACACCGGGCATCGAGTCGCCATGGTCGGCGAGGGTGTCAACGACGCGGCTGCGCTGGCGCAGTCTGATCTTGGTATCGCACTCGGCACGGGAACGGATGTGGCAATGCAGGCCAGCGACCTTACGTTGATCAGTGGAGACCTGCGGGCAGCAGCTGACGGCATTCGGCTTTCTCGAGCGACACTGCGCACAATCCACGGAAATCTCTGGTGGGCATTCGGCTACAACGTCCTAGCCATACCGCTGGCCGCGATCGGTTTCCTCAACCCGATGATCGCCGCAGCCGCCATGGCACTCAGTTCCCTCTTCGTGGTCGGCAATAGCCTCCGGCTACTGAAATTTGACTAGTCCGGACGAACGGCGTAGCGCAACATCGCAAAATCCGCCCCGAACTTGGTCACTTCGAGCAGTCGCAGCGGCGGCGTCACAATCCTGCGCGGCAGCAAGGGTGCCCCCGAACCGAGGAATACCGAGGCCATGCCAATGATCACTTCATCGAGTAGGCCTTGATCATGAAACTGTCCGACCAGATCGCCACCGCCCACTAGCCAAACGTTCTTGCCCTCGGCCGCCTGCACCATCTCCTCATGAACCGGCCCGACATCACCTGAGACGAAGCGGATGTCTGGACCCTCCACGCGAGGCAGCTCCCGGCTGCTGAAGACCCACGTCGGAATGGTGTATTCCCACTTGCCTGGATCGCTGAGGAACCCGGTGTGGTCGGCGACCCATTCATACGTTGTGGAGCCCATCGCCATCACTCCGACGTCTGCGATGAACTTCGGATATTCATCTTCCATTCCAGTCTTCTCACTGAATTGAAAGAGCCAGTCAAGTGAGTTGTCGGAGTCGGCGATGAAGCCGTCGATGCTACTGGCGGTGTAGTACTGCGTAGACATGCCAGTCAGCTTCGCATCCGCATCTGACACTTTCATGATGCGCCCTGAGCCTGTCGGCACTGCGCCAACGTCACGGGTGGTGGGCGGCCTCGTGCTCCTGGTGGCCAACCGGCTCGAGTTGGAAGGTGCAGTGTGACACGTCGAAGTGACCACCCAGACACTCACCAAGCCGGTCCAGCACCTCACCAGAGCGACCCTCATTGATGCAGGCGTGATCGACGATGACATGAGCTGAAAGCACGGGTACCCCGCTGGTAATCGTCCAGGCGTGCAGATCATGGACATCGACCACCCCGCGTACCCGCCTGATGTGGTCGCGAACCTCCTCAAGATCAACTCCGTGCGGCGTCGCCTCCAGCAGCACGTCTACGACCTCGCGGAGCAACGACCAAGCCCGAGGGATGATCAACACTACGATAGCGAGCGAAGCGATCGCATCGAAAGGCGTCCAGCCGGTGATCAAGATCAGTACCGCGGCAATGATGACTGCCAGCGAACCAACGAGGTCGCCGAAAACTTCCAGGTACGCGCCACGCATGTTCAGGCTCGTCGACTGCGCCGGACGCAGCACCAGCAATCCGGCCAGGTTGGCCAGCACCCCGACGACAGCGACAGCAAGCATCAGACCGCTGCGGATCTCGGCGGGATTGCGTAACCGCTCGACTGCCATGATCAGGACCCAGACTGCTACGCCAACCAGCAGCAGCGCGTTCGCGAGAGCTGCGAGCACCTCGGTGCGTTGCAGCCCGAAGGTGCGTCTCACCGTAGCGGCCCGAGTCGCCAGGGCGGCTGCGATGAGCGCCATGATCAGGCCGGTGGAGTCGGTCAACATATGGCCGGCATCGGCGACCAGCGCGAGCGAGCCTGCGATGAGTCCGCCAATGACCTCAGCGATCAGCACGACGAACGTAATTACGAGTACCACAAGAAGCCGCTTGCGATGCGCGTTGGTCGCGGTCAGCTCGTGGCTATGTCCGCTGCCCATGCGCACCTCCTCCACTACGCCGACTTGTCAGAATCTGAACACCATATTTGGTGCTCAGATTCTGACAAGTCGGCTAAGGGCCGCCACCAATTGGTCTGTGATCTCAGGTTCGCGTACGGCGATCCGGATCCAGTCTGCTCCGAGGCCGGGAAAGGTCTCACCGCGGCGTACCGCGAAACCGTGGTCCCGGAGGGCGAGGCGTAGCCAGCCAGTTTCGTGGTTGCCGCTTACGACGCTGGTGTCGACCAGGACGAACGAGGCCTGCGGTTGTCCGACGACGCTGAGGCCTACGCTGGCGAGCTGTTCGACCAGGTACGCCCGTCGTAGGACTATCTCCTTTGCGGCCTGCGCCGCATCGTTCCGAGCCTCAGGCGCTAGGCAGGCAACCATGGCTGCCAGCGCCGGAGTAGACACCGACCAGGGTGGCTGCTGTCGCCGTAGCGCCGCAATCAGGCGCGGGTCACCAATCACGTATCCGGCGCGCAGCCCCGCAAGACCCCATGTCTTGGTCAGTGACCGAAGCACAAGCAAGCCCGTCATGTCGTCGCTGATCACAGTCTCGGCTTCGCCCGGTACACAGTCCATGAAGGCCTCGTCCACGACGACAATGCGTCCCTTTTGGCGTAAAGAGTTGATCAATGCTGCTGGGTGCAGCACGCTCGTCGGGTTAGTGGGATTGCCGATCATGATCAGGTCCGACTCCGGCCGCACTTCGCCGGGGTTGAGCTGAAAGCCGGCCACTGAAGACAGAATGTGCCGCTGAGGATGATGCCCTGCTGCGAGGAGCGCCGCCTCGGGTTCGGTGAACTGCGGATGGATGATCAGTGGCTGTTCGGCACGGAATGCGCGCGCGATAAGAGTAAAAGCCTCGGCGCCTCCCGCAGTCGGGAGTACTTGATCGACGCCGACTCCGTGCGCCGCCGCGATGGCCTTGATAGCAGCGTCGGTGTTGGGATAAGCAGCAAGACCAGCGGTAGCGCTGTTGATGATTGCGCTGAGCCAGTCTGGGGGAGCGGATAGCCGGACATTGACAGCCAGGTCCACCAGACCTTCGGCAACGTCTCGGTCTCCGTGGTAATGAAGATCATGAATTGGCTCGGAGCTCATCCTCGCGTGATCATGGACCGCGTTTGCGAATCGCTGGGCCAGCTCCGGATATCCAGCCCAATGCAGATGCAGATAGCTCGCGTGCAGCGTGTTGCGGCCGGAGCCGGCGGGATCGAGGGAGAAGCCAGCTGGTTCACCGTCAAAGAGCCACGCTGCGGCCGGACCAAGGGATGGCTCGACTGTGGTGCGGTGGAACTCGTGGCCAGCCACTTGAGCTCCGCTACGTGCCAAAAGGTGATCATGATCGGCGACTACGGTGCGATAGCCCAGAGTCAGCCGCTCTGTCATGATCGCGTCTGTCTTGATCGCGCCGACCATTGGGAGTCCATTCAGGTTCCGGCACAGATACAGCAGGCCGGCACATTCGGCGACCGTCGGCATGCCGTCCTTGATTGCCGCCTGGATCTCATTTCGTAAACTGTCGTTGGCCGAAAGCTCCATCGCATGTACCTCGGGAAACCCACCGCCTAGGTAGAGTCCGGCCGTCCCAGTAGGAAGCTGCTCGGCTGAGGATGGATCGAAGATCACCGGCTGACATCCGGCAGCGCGGAGCAGCTCATCGGTCTCCGCGTAGCGAAAACTAAAGGCCCGACCAGCCGCGATCGCCACCACAGGACGCGCCTCGGACGGCGGTCGTACGTGTTGATCAGCAGACCATGACTCAGCCTCCAGAGTCGGAGCTGCCTGCGCAATTGACATGATCGACTCGAGTGCCACATGATCGCTAATCCGTCGGGAAAGCTGAGCCACTGCCTCAGCAGCCTCAACACGTTCCGCTGCCGGGACAAGACCGAGATGACGGGATGGAATCTCGATGCCCGCGTCCCTCGGCAACACCCCCAGCACCTCAAGGCCCGTCGCCTGCAACGCAGCAACGATTTCAGCTGCGTGCCGGTTGGAGCCGGCCTTGTTAATGATCACGCCGCTCAACTGGATATTGGAATCGAAGGTATTGAGCCCATGAACGATTGCGGCCGCGGTGCGCGACATGGCAGAGATGTCGAGCACCATGATCACTGGAGCGCGCACGAGGCTGGCTACATGGGCAGTAGAGGCATACCCCTCGCCACCGATTTGGCCGTCGAAGAGTCCCATGACGCCCTCAATGATCGCAACATCGGCGGGCTCTGGTGTCTGTGCTCCATGCAACAGCAGGGGCGCCATCTGGTCCTCGCCACAGAGGAAGGGATCGAGATTGCGACCTGGTCGGCTGGTGGCCAGCGCGTGGTAGCCCGGGTCGATGTAGTCCGGTCCCACCTTGAAGCCCGCGACCTTGAGACCAGTCGCGCCCAGCGCGCCCATCAGCCCGGTGGCTACAGTCGTCTTGCCATGACCCGACGCGGGAGCGGCAATCACCAGGCGTGGCAGTGCGACAGCCGATCTCGGCAATCTCGAGTCGATCACCACTCGATCCCTCGTTGGCCCTTCTGCCCAATGTCGAAGGGGTGTTTGATCTTCTTCATTTCGGTGACCAGCTGAGCGACCTCGATCAGCTTTGGATCGGCGCGGCGGCCGGTAATGATCACGTGCTGGTAGCCGTTGCGACGCGTCAAGGTATCGATCACGTCGTCGACGTCGACCCAGCCCCAGTTGATGGGGTAGGTGAACTCGTCGAGCACGTAGAGCGTGTGCGTCTCCGCAACGAGCCGACGCTTGATTTCCGCCCACCCTTCTGCAGCGGCGGCCGCATGATCATCGTCGCTTCCGGTCTTGCGGCTCCACGACCACCCAGCGCCCATCTTGTGCCACTCGATCGACCCGCCGCGGCCGGTCGTGTCGTGAAGTTCGGCCAGCGACTCGAGCGCAGTCTGCTCGCCGATCCGCCAGCGAGCGGACTTGACGAACTGGAAAATTCCAACGGACCAGCCCTGATTCCAGCCGCGCAGTGCGAGGCCGAACGCGGCGGTGGACTTTCCTTTGCCGTCGCCAGTGTGGATGATCAACAACGGCCGTTGCCGCCGCTGCCGAGTAGTCAGCCCATCCTCCGGAACCAGATCCGGAACACCGGCCGGCATTACGCGGCCCGACCTTGACGTACGGCGCGTACGAGTTGATCAGCCGCGACTTCGTCAACCGTCAGGTATTGAGCGCCGAGGTGCAGGCTCAAAGTCTGGGCCAGACCCAATGACATCCGTCCCGACTCGCAGTCGATCACCAGCGAGGCGACGCCGGTGCGACGCAGTCGATCGGCGACCCATCGCGATCGACCCACCGCATCGGGGCCGTGCGTGGCCCGGCCGTCGGTCACCAGCACGAGCAGCGGTCGGCGGCGGGAATCTCGAATTCGCTCCAGCCGCAGAGTTTCCGCGGCGCAGAGCAGCCCTTCGGCAAGCGGCGTGCGGCCACCCGTTGGCAGTTCGTGTAGC
>DATCXA010000684.1:0-2216 GCA_036566085.1 Propionibacteriaceae bacterium | reverse complement strand
TGGTAACGCCGAGTCGGGCTGCTAGCTGTTGGCCGGACCAGTCACGGCGCGCCTGCAGCATCGCCAGCAGCTGGAGCAGGCGGGTCGATGTTTGCCACATATTCATGAAGTTTGCAGCAATCGCGGAAGTAAATCTTCCGCGATTGTCTCTAGCGTGATTGCTATGACCACATCAGCCGCTACCCAGCCATTCCAGATCAAGATCACCGAGGGCGAGCTGGATGATCTTCATCGCCGCCTCGACTTCACCCGCTGGCCAGATCCCGCGCCCGATGCGCGTACGAATTTTGATCGCGGCGTGCCGTTGCCCTACCTCCAGGACTTGTCCGACTACTGGAGGCATGGTTTCGATTGGCGGAGTCAGGAAGCCCGACTGAATGAGATCCCGCAGTTCACCAGCGAGATTGACGGCCAGCAGATCCACTACTTGCATATTCGCTCCCCGGAGCCGAATGCATTGCCTCTGTTGATCATCCACGGCTACCCATCCTCGGTAGTCGAGTTCTTGGAGCTGATCGGGCCACTAAGCGATCCGCGTTCTCATGGTGGCGATCCGCAGGATGCATTTGATCTTGTCATCCCGTCATTACCTGGCTTTGGATTCTCCGTACCGGTTCGACAGACCGGATGGGAGGTCGGGCGCACTGCTGCGGCATTTGCCGAGCTCATGACCCGACTGGGCTACTCGCGGTACGGCGCTCATGGCGGCGACATCGGGGCCGGCGTCAGCGGCCGGCTTGGCGCCACCGATCCCGAGCATGTGGTCGGGACGATTGTTGTCACTGACCCTGGTGCGTTAGGGCTGGCCGGCGAGACGTTCCCGATTCCCGATCACCTCACCGATGAGGAGCGGGCGCGGGTGGAGCAGGAGCGTACGAGCTGGCGTGCGGAACGCGGTTACCTCGACCTGCAAGGCCATCGGCCCGAGACCATTGCAGCGGCCTTGACCGATTCGCCCGTCGGTCAGCTTGCCTGGATTGTCGAGAAGTTCCAGACCTGGACCAATCCAGCATCAAACACCCCAGACGAGGCAGTGGATCGGGATCAGCTGCTCACCAATATCAGCCTCTACTGGTTTACCCGGAGCGGCGCTACCGCGGCCCGCTTCCTGGCCGAGGCCGCGCATTCCAATCTCGACTGGGTGTCGCCGTCTGGGGTGCCGAGCGGCTGGGTCGTGTTCAACACCGAGCCGATCATGCGGCGGTTCATGGACCCGCAGCAGCAGATGACTTATTGGAACGAACATTCCGAGGGCGGTCATTTCGCAGCCATGGAAGAGCCGAAGCTCCTCGTTGATGATCTTCGAGCTTTTTTTCGAGATCTGCATTGATCAGAAGAGGCTCGGCTCACTCAAGGCAAGATGTGGTGGGATCACCGCCTTCTGAGAGTCGGGTATGCGGAGCATGCCGTCTTTTCGATTAAGACCGTGCTTGCGCAGTAGCACCGCGGATCGCCGACCCAAATCGGACGCGTACGAGCGTGTGACGTAGGAGCCGTTGCGATAGAGCTCCGCGTACGTTTCGACCAACTGCGGGTAATGGCGGTGCAGGTAGCGCAGGAACCACTCGCGGGCACCGGGACGCAGGTGCAGCGCGAATACAGTTGCACCAGTCGCGCCGGCGGCCGCGATCTCGCCGAGGGTGTGATCAAGTTGCTCGTCGCTGTCGGTGATCATGGGCAAGATCGGTGCGACCAGCACCTGGCACGGCAGACCCGCCTCGACGATGGCCCGAACCAGTTCGAGCCGAGCTCTCGGTGTGGGCGTACCGGGCTCGAGGTCGGCGTGGATGGTTTCGTCGATGAGTGCGATGGAGACGCCCATGCTGACCGGTACAGCTCGGCTTGCCACAGTCAGCAGCGGCAGATCCCGCCGCGCGGTGGTGCCTTTGGTCAAGATGGAAAAGGGAGTGCCTGATCCAGCGAGCGCAGCGATGATTCCCGGCATGAGACGGTAGCGCCCCTCGGCGCGCTGGTATGGATCAGTGTTGGTCCCGAGTGCCACCGGCTCGTGCGTCCACGTCGGCCGGCGCAGCTCACGCGCTAATACGTCGGCGATGTTGATCTTGACAACGATCTGGCGGTCAAAGTCGTCGCCGGCGTCGAGATCGAGATAAGTGTGGGTGTTTCTTGCGAAGCAGTAGACGCAACAGTCCGCGTACGCTACCTACGGCAAGATGCCCAAGTAGCACACCCAACGTTGGAGATCCGCGACTTCA
>DATCXA010000524.1:0-2425 GCA_036566085.1 Propionibacteriaceae bacterium | reverse complement strand
CGGGCTTTCCGTCACTACGTGGTCGACCTTTGGCGCCGCTCGCTCTCGCGACGGAGTCAAAGAGGCAGGGTCACGTGGCAACGGATCAAGCAGATCGCCGATGACCTTCTCCCCCGAGCCAAGATCCTGCATCCCTGGCCGCAGCAGCGCTTTGCCGTCAGATACTCAAGGTAGGAGCCGTATGCCCGAATTGGGCTCGTACGGATCTGTGCGGGTTGTGCCTTGCAAGTGCGTCCAACTCAGCCGTCTGAGATGGCGGCCGCGGCAAAGCCTAGCGAGCAGCCGCGTACCGAGTCTTGCGTGGCGA
The DNA here is from genome assembly GCA_036566085.1 of Propionibacteriaceae bacterium. Lineage (GTDB taxonomy): Bacteria > Actinomycetota > Actinomycetes > Propionibacteriales > Propionibacteriaceae > Microlunatus. The sequence goes on along the minus strand of DATCXA010000524.1, from coordinate 2,118 downwards.
CCGGCAACGGCCGCTGCGAAGCGTAGACAGGGAGGTTGCAGGCCGGAACGTAAGTGAACGGGAACATAGCCCCGAAATCGATCGTGATCGGAGTAGCCGACCCTATCCCGCTCAGGGGAAGGCAGGACCTCAGCCCACGCTAACGCGAGTGAGCTGAAGTGCTCCCGGGGTTCTTACCGCCAGCATGCAACCAAAGAGCTGGACGTGAACAAGGGAGATCCATCCGGTTCAGGCGAGAGCTTGTAGGACCTGCCAAGCCGACAAGGCGAGAAGGGTTCGATGATCGGGTGGAAGTCAGACTGACTGGTAGTACTCCGAGGTCGGGAGAGCCGGCCACATGGGGAAGCGGTCAGCGGTAGTCGAATTGCTCTTGGGCAACATGGGCTCCATGCAACGGGAGACACGGCCTTCTATGCAAAGAGAAGATCAGCCGACCATGGCAACGAAACTCGAGCAAATAGCAGTGAAAGCTCGGTGTGAAGCAAATCTCCGCTTCACCTCGCTAGCCCATCACATCACGCGCGATCGGGTGCTGAAGAATCTCTTGCAGATTCCAAAGCGCACCGCCGCCGGGGTGGATGGCCAGACGGTGGAGGGAGCGAGGAAGAGCTTCGAGGAATGGATCGGGCAGATGCTCCAATCCATTCACCGCCAACGATATCGGGCGCCGAACATTCGGCGCGTCTATATCCCCAAGCCTGGCAAGACCGAGAAGCGCCCCCTGGGGGTGCCGACCGTCGCTGACCGGGCGCTCCAGCGAAGCACGGCTGAGGTGCTGTCGGCCATCTATGAGCAAGACTTTCTGCCCTGCTCATTCGGCGGCAGACCACGGCTCAGCGCCCATCATGCTCTGGCAACCCTCAATGAGGTCATTGCTGGTGGCAAGATCGGGTGGGTGCTGGAGGCGGATCTGAAGAACTTCTTCGGGAGCCTCGATCACGATTGGGTGCTCCGGTTTGTCGAACATCGAGTCGGTGATCCGCGCCTGATCAGTCTGATCCGGCGCTGGTTGAAGGCGGGCGTCCTGGAAGACGGAGCAGTACACCCGAGCGATCAGGGAACTCCGCAAGGTGGATCGATCAGCGTGCTGCTGAGCAACCTGTACCTCCACTACGTGCTCGACCTATGGTTTGAGCGCGTGGTCAAGTGCCGGTTGCGGGGCAAAGCCCATCTGGTGCGCTACATCGACGACTTTGTGATCTGTTTCCAATATCGATCGGACGCGCTGCGCGTGCAGGCTGCCTTGCGCCTTCGGTTGGGGAAATTCGGCCTCACTCTGGAACCGACCAAGACCAAGCTGGTCGAGTTTGGTCGGTTCGCGCAGCGACACGCGGGCAAACGCGGCAGAACCCGTCCAGAGACCATCTACTTTCTGGGCCTGACGCTGTACTGCACGCGCAACCTGAAGGGTAACTTCAAAGTTGGGATGCGCACCGAGAAGTCTCGGCTACGGCGCAGCCTCACGTCTCTGCAGGAGCTGATGCGGCAAATCCGGCATCATCGGATCAGCGACCAGGTCGGCGAGATCAACGCCGCCCTGCGCGGCCACTATGCCTACTTCGGCGTCGGAGGAAATATCCGGGCGCTGTTCAAGGCGTATCGGGCCGTGGAACGTTACTGGCACCGGATGCTGCGCAGCCGCAGCTGGGCCGGAGAAAACCTCACCTGGGCCGCCTTCCACCAGATCAAACAGCGGACGCCGCTGCTGCGACCCAAACTGCGTCTCCCGTACCGGGAGATGCAGGCACTCGCGGTGCTGTAAATCGACTGTCGAAGAGCGTGGTGCGGGAAATCCGCACGCCACGTTCTGTGGGAACCGGGGGCGGGTGACCGCCTCCGGTGACCCGGTGGGCGGCTGGCAACAGCCGTCCCTACCGCGAATGCCGGCCCAATGCGACGGTGCGGCACACACCGGGGCCGGTGTCCGAAAGCGTCCAGGGAATGAACCCGCGAGAGGTGAGGAGGGACGGTGCCGCGGGGGCTATGGGGATTTGGCCGCGGCGGCTCGGGTGACGTTGGTGGGCTCGAGGTCTGGTCGCTTTTGCTGGTAGCTGTTGGCACGCACATTTGCACTGGATGCAGCACCGATAGCGGCAGCCAACGGCCATGACCGGGGCG